>NZ_JBIEKH010000104.1:0-644 GCF_043496985.1 Halomonas sp. B23F22_20 | reverse complement strand
ACGCATCTTGCGGAAACGGTCATTCGCGTCGAAATCCTGGGGAGAGCGGAAACCGAACTCAGACTTGATCCGGGCATAGGCTGTGTCGACATCCAGACTTGACCCCATCTCGAAGTCGCCGGCCATGTTGCTGCCATGGATCGACTCCTCGATGGTCTGCCCACGCAGCTCCTCCGGCGTCGCATCCGGATCATAGTTGATGGGTTCACCCGTGACCGGATTTGTCACGCAGGTGACACACTCGCCCCCCATGTACAGGTGCTCTCCAGACGCACAGCCTGACAAAATCACCAGCGTGGCCAATCCCACTGCACCCCGGATGCTCTTCATCACATACCTCCGTGTTGGCCCTGCCCTTCATAGGCTGGGGGTGTTCCCTCACCAATTGACTGCCCTTGGCCCGCTTGCTGCTGACCCTTGGATGGTTGCATCGTCACCTGGCCGACGCGGTAAGGCAGGATCCCTATGCGATTTGCGACAACTTTCATGGCTGTCCGCTGCTCGCCGCCCTGCTCCCACTGGTCCTGCACCAGGTTGCCCATCACCATTACACGCATGCCACGCTGAAACAACGTCGACCAGTGCTCGCCGTCACGATGCCAGGTCTCGACGTTGGCCCAGAAGCCCCCCCGGTCAACAACACC
>NZ_JBIEKH010000103.1:0-647 GCF_043496985.1 Halomonas sp. B23F22_20 | reverse complement strand
AATGAAGGAGTACACTGTATAATACTAATATTATGCTTGTTTATAACATCTTCAATTGAAACTTTAGGGGGCTCTATAGATAACTCTTTCAAACTTCTAAGGTGATTAAGCCCGTTTAAAACAGCATCTTCATCTACTCCAAAGTCAATTAGTGATCCAATTTCATCTATCCCAATTTCTTTTAGTTTATTAACTATTTCAAGACATTGCTTAGGTGTACCAAATAGTCCACTTGATTGGTAATAACGGTCGAAAGCAGCTGAAATAATATCTTCAAAATCTTCCTCGTTATATTCATTTAACTTTTTCTCACTAGCCATGGATCCTACGAAGTCCTCTAAAAGTCCAGCTGATGATCTTAGATATTCTTTAAAAGGCTCCTCAATTTTTTGTCTTACATATTCTTCATCTTTATCAATAAAGGTATGGAGCATAATTGATACCTTTCCTACGTTGGAATCATACCCATTATCTTTTAACGATTTCCTATATATCTGTATGTTTTCTTTTAAAGATTCTAGAGATTGGCCAAGTAAGTGTGTTAATAAGTTTGCCCCTATTTCTCCTGCTCTTCTAAAGGTTTCAGGGTTACCACCACTTGTAACCCAGATAGGTAACTGTTTTTGTACTGGTTTTGGAAATATACT
>NZ_JBIEKH010000102.1:0-649 GCF_043496985.1 Halomonas sp. B23F22_20 | reverse complement strand
ACCCGTCATTATTATAATGTAAACTACTACAATAAACTTCTCCTAAATTCAAGTTATCTACTGGCTGCCATGCTTGTAGCTTTCTTTTTTCCATGTATAAACTCCTCTATTTCAGTATCTAATTTTGTCCGTAATACTTGTTACTGAAGGATTAGGATAACTTAGAGAAGGATAGCCATCCCTACTAGTATATTTTGTTACAGTTCCCCCAGAGGTTTTCTTTATCGAAGTACCACAGGGACGGGTTCATTGGCACTTCCAATCATGTGCAAAGGGACCTGTCCCGTTGTTACTTTTTCTCGGCACTCCATATAAAAAGAAGAACGGGAACCGTCCACGTGCTTCGTCATTAAACCTTTCGCCTTCTTTGCAACCAAATGATGAGCAATTGACCTAACACCAACCCAATAAAGATGCCTATAGAGCCTGACCAATCCATTTTGAATCCATTTAATAAAAAGATAGTAAACACGCCTAGCAGACCGCTTAGAATAGGATATAGAACCATCTTCCATGGGGTCATACTATCACATCCAATCACTAGTTATTAGTCAATGTAGCAGAACCGCCCCTGTGCTTGCCCCATCACCTACCCCACTCATCCGTAATAAACATGTGCCCTGGTGCATGGGTAATTACAATCGGAAGA
>NZ_JBIEKH010000101.1:0-611 GCF_043496985.1 Halomonas sp. B23F22_20 | reverse complement strand
TGACGCCGCATTGTTCCCCCTGCTGCAGAGCCGGAAGCTCCTGCTGCCCCTTGGTACCCTCATCATCGTCATCCCCGGCGGGCGGAAACAGCGCCTTCCAGCCAGTCACGACGATCTTCTTGCCCGACGCACCAAACGACTCGCCGGCAGCATCCACCCGCACATCGGTCTGGTCATACTCATGCTGCGGCAGAAACTGCGCGAGATAGTGACGTCGTACCAGGTCATAGACGTTCCACTCGGCGTCGGACATGCGCTGAGGCTGGCACGGGGCCGTCGTCGGAATGATCCCGTGGTGCGCGGTAATCTTGCTGTCGTTCCAGATCCGGCTCTTCTGCTGCAGATCCAGGCGTTCGACAACGCCGGATAGCTTCTCATCGGATTGCAGGAGCGCCTTCACGACCTGTTGCGCCTCGCTATGCTGCGAGACCGGCAGATACCGGCAGTCAGTCCGTGGATACGTGGTCGCCTTGTGGGTCTCATAGAGCGACTGCGCAATATCGAGCACCTGCTGTGCCCCATAACCCCACCGTCGTGACCCCTCCTGCTGCAGGGATGCCAGGTCCAGTGCAAGCGGCGGCCCCTCCTTCTTGCGCCGGCTCTCGGCCTGG
>NZ_JBIEKH010000100.1:0-652 GCF_043496985.1 Halomonas sp. B23F22_20 | reverse complement strand
GATCCAGCCGATGGAATCACCACCCCCGATCGTCGTCGCTCTACCGGATCCGCTATTACCGCCGCCGGCATTGACGTCTTCTGGTTCCGGGACCGTCCTGATCGTTCCGTCAGCGAACACAAACGTCATCGAGTCGATGTTTCCGCGCACACAGCTCAGGGTCCAATCCCCGGTCGCGGTACCGCTGACTACGGCGGATTGCAGCTCGGGAACCTGAATGCCATTGGCCGTCAGATTGTCTTTGCCGATGACGACTTTGAAGGGGTAAGGGTCATTGACGGTGCCATCGACCGGCACTCGGCCCAGCAAAGCTGTCATGCCCAGCGACCCCATCAGCGTCGAGTTCTCGGGGACGGTATAAACCGGCTCCAAGGTGTCTTCTTCCTCCCGAGCGGTAGGCTGCTGAGAGCCGCGGGAGGCTTCCTGCTCCAGATCGCTACCCGCCCGAAATGAGGTCGGGAATGCCATCTCATCGGAGGAACCACGGGAGCCACGCCCCTCCTCCTCCGGCGGAGCATCTACCGGCCGCACCCACACCATGCCGCTATCAGCACCCGGGCCGCTGTATCCGGAGTTGTTGGGAGCACCACGCCCATCCTGCAGACCAAATCCAACCGGAAGATCTTCATTCTGGGATTGCGACTGATCATCC
>NZ_JBIEKH010000099.1:0-652 GCF_043496985.1 Halomonas sp. B23F22_20 | reverse complement strand
CAAAACACAACCTCGGCTGGCACACTGCCCATCAGGTTTCCTGATGGGCAGTTTTCATCATGGCACGCTATATCACCGGCGCGTCTCGCGAGCAGCTCGATCTGCTGCCCCCTTCCCTCGATGACTTGATCCCCGACGAGCACCTCGTTCGCGTCATCGATCTCTATGTCGATTCCCTCGATCTCGATGCCCTGGGCTTCGAGCGGGCTCGGCCCGCCGCAACCGGGCGGCCGGGCTACCATCCCGCGGATATGCTGCGCCTCTATCTGTACGGCTATCTTCAGCAGGTCCGTTCGTCACGCCGCCTGGAACGTGAATGTCAGCGCAACATCGAGCTGATGTGGCTACTCAATCGGTTGACCCCCGACTTCAAGACCATCGCCGAGTTTCGACGCAAGCATCCGCATGCGTTTCGTCAGTTGTGCCGTCACTTTGTGCGTTTCTGTCGTGACGCCGGTTGGCTGGCGAGCCGCGAAGTGGCCATCGATGGCAGCAAGTTCGGGGCCGTGGCCAGCAAGAAGCGCGTGGTGAGTCAACAGTCGCTGGCCCGTGAGGAACAGGCGTTGAACGCGCGTATCGACGCCTGGCTGGAAGGCCTCGACGAGACCGACCATGAGGAAGCGCATCGGGATGGGCCTGATGATGGCCAGCG
>NZ_JBIEKH010000015.1:0-130179 GCF_043496985.1 Halomonas sp. B23F22_20 | reverse complement strand
CTGTACAATCACCACATCCCGCAGAAGGCGCTGCACCATCAATCACCGATTGCGATGATGAAAGAATGGCAGACCAAGCGTCCTGAGTTATTTACCAAGCGGGTAGTCAATCACACGGGACCCGACACGTAGGCCTAGACAAGCCACAACGCGATGGAGGGGATAAACGTGATCACCAATAGCGCCAGGATCATCACCGCCACCCAGGGAACGATCGCCCTTGATAGCGCCTCGAATCGAATATTACCCACCTGCGCCGCCATGAACAGATTGGCCCCCAACGGCGGTGTAACGAAACCGATGGCGAGGTTGACGATCATAACGATCCCGAAGTGCACCGGGTCCACCCCCAGCTTGACGACCACAGGCAAGAGAATCGGCGTCAAGATCACGATCGCCGCCAACGTTTCGAGGAATGTCCCCACCACTAGCAACAACAGGTTAATCATCAAAAGAATCAATAACTTGTTATCGGTTAACCCCAAGGAAAACTCGGCAATGGTGGCCGGAACCTGCTCCAGGGCCATGATGCGCCCGAAGGCCACCGAAGCACCAACGATGACCAGAACCGCAGAGACCAATAACGCTGACTCCAGCATCACCTTAGGCACCCGGGAAAGCGGCAGTTCCTTATAGACGAATACACTGAGCACCAAACCATACACGGCAGCGATCGCCGCCGACTCGGTTGGCGTGACTAAGCCAGAATAGATACCTCCCAGCACAAGCGCCGGCATCAGCAGTGCAAGCTTGGCCCGGCGAAGCGCGTCCCACTTTGCCGACCAGGAGCTATCCACCGCCACGAAACCGAAGTCCCGGCGCCGCGACTGAAAGACATTGAAGGCAATCAATATTAGGGCCACCAGGACACCAGGCAGAATACCGGCAATAAACATCGACGTTACCGATACGCCTGCGGTCACGGCATAGACGATCATCACCACGCTGGGAGGAATCATCACACCAAGTCCCCCTGCTGAAGCGACCATTGCCCCGGCATAGGCACGATCATAGCCATGAGCACACATCGCCGGAATCATTGCCAGCCCAATGGCTGCCACAGTCGCGGACCCGGTTCCGGAAATGGCGGCAAAGAACAAGCAAGCTACGATGGTGACGGTGCCAAGCCCCCCCGGCATATTTCCGAAGAAAGCCTTGGCGACACACAGCAGGCGATCCGAAATCCCCCCCTGGCTCATCAGATTACCAGCCAGCGTAAACAGCACCACCGCCAAGAGGGTGTATGAGTTAAGGCCGCTGACCAGCCCCAGCGCAAAAAACTTCAGATCGAGAAACGGCAGTGTAAAGATAGTCAGCACACTGGCGGCTCCCAGGGCGATACCGATTGGTACGCCCACGATCACCAGCAAGGCCAGGCTCCCGAACAAGACTGCTATTGTCATGGTTCTACCCTCGTCACATCGCGGCCACCAAGCGTAGCGACGATATTCGCCAGCAATCGCAATACACTTAGCACGGCACCCACCAGAATCGAGGCGTAAAGAGCACCCACGGAAATCTCCAGAGCCGGCGCGATCTGCCCCCGCGACACGGCTTCAATAGTGATGAGGTAGCCATAGTAAGCCACCATCACCGAGTAGATGAGGAAGATGACATCGGCCACGACCAGTGCCACCTTCTGCCCCCTTTGAGGCAGCAGCTTGAGAAACACCGTGACTCTCAGATGCCGCTGCTCCTTGATGCAGTAGCTGATGCCTAGATACACCATCCATACGAATAGATAGCGCGCCAACTCACCGGCCCATGGCAGCGTGGTATCGAACATCCGAAGCACCACATTGGTGAAGATCAAGGCAACGATCAACGAGACCGCCACAACAATGAGCGAGGGCTCGAACCTGCGCTCTATCCATCGAATAGCATTCATGGGTTAGCTCTCTACAGCTTGTGCTCCTTAACCGGGAGGAAAGAGCGCGCCGAAATCAGATATGGGACATGAAGTCGGTGTAGAACTCATTTCCGACGCGTTCGATGATGGTCTCATCCACAGCATCATTGAGAGCTTCGCCGAGAGCCGCCTTGACGTCGTCACCGACTGCATTGAACTCAAGCCCCTCTGCCTCTAGCAGTGCGACGGTGTCGCGATTCTGCTGCTGAGTAAGATCCCTCTGTAGAGCGACGGTTTCTTCCGCGGCGGCATTGATGATGGCACGAGATTCGTCATCCAACGCTTCCCAGAACGACCGGTTGGCAAACCAGATTTCAGTGGTATAGATATGGCCAGTCAGGGACACGTAGTCCTGAGCCTCGAAGAAGCGTTCGATATAAATGGAGGACAAGGCACTTTCCTGACCATCGATCAGGCCCTGCTGCAGCGACGTATAGATCTCGCCCCAATCCAAGGGCATCGGCGCCGCGCCGGCTGCCCTCCAGGCCTCGATTTGCGCTGGGTTGGAAGCGGAGCGCATGCGCAGGCCCTGAAAGCTCTTGAGAGAATCCAGTGGTTCGGTGCTGGTCGAGAAATGACGAAAACCACGCTCAAAGAAGCCTATGCCTTGCAACCCCTTGTCGGCCATGGCCTTGGACAGCATATTGCCACCCTCGCCATCCAACACTAGCCGGGCATGGGCCTCGTCATCGAAAAGATAGAAATGGTCGAGCACGCTAAGCTCGGGCACCACCGATGTCAGCAGTACCGACGCCCCCATCGTCATCTGCAGGTTCCCCGATTGCACCAGTTCCGTCATTTCATTGACGCTGCCGATTTGGCCCCCGGGGTAGAGTTTGACCTCGATATCACCCTCGGATGCCTCCTCGACGCTCTCCTGGAAATGCAACAAGGATTGATGGATGGGGGAAGATTCAGGAGTGGCGTGACCGATGCGGATCACCGTGTCGGCTAGAGCCGGCCCGGCACTTGTCATCAGGCAGGCGGTCAGCACGAGGCTCGAAGAGATGGTGGGTTTCATACCGGACCCTCAGCATTAGACATTTTTATGAATACGTATTCATTCAATGGCAAGCATATATGGTCCCCCCCCCCTAGCCGCAACTCGACCATAGTCGGCTCCGTAGGTCCGGCGAATGCTCGTGGCCACCGACGACGCACTCGCCGGAATCGACACTGGCGCCGCTCTCCAAGGAACCCGACCGCGAGCTGTTCCCGCGCCGTCTAGACGGCTACAGGCCAGGCAGGCCTCACCTGTGTTACCCGCCGCACACCGGGCAGGCGGGGTCCCGGGGCACGCGGAAGTGTCGCCACTGGCCGCTGAGGCCGTCGAAGGTGGAAAGCCCCTCGTGCACCCGACCGGCTCGGGCGAGCAGTTTCACCGCTTCGAGCGCCTGGAAACAGCCGATCAGGCCGACCAATGGGGCCACCACGCCGTTCTCGGCACAGCGCAGCTCCTCGTCGCCGCCCTCTCCCGGGGGATACAGGCAGGCATAGCAGGGGCTCGCCGGATCGCGCGGGTCGAACACCGCGAGCTGTCCGGAAAAGCGGATCGCCGCCCCGGAGACCAACGGCACGCCGGCGGCCCGGCAGGCAGCGTTGATGGCGTAGCGACTCTCGAAGCGGTCGGTGCAATCGAGCACCACGTCGGCATCGGACACCGCGGCGGCCAGCGTCTCGCCGACCAGGCGCTCTGTGAGCGCCTGGATCTCACAGTCCGGGTTGACCGCCAGCGCGGCCTCGCGGGCCGACTCGGCCTTGGCACGCCCCAGGTCGGCCATGCCATGAGCCACCTGTCGCTGCAAGTTGGAGAGCTCCACCACGTCGTCATCGGCAATGCTCAGACGACCGACCCCGGCCGCGGCCAGATACAGGGCCACCGGCGAGCCCAGTCCGCCGGCGCCGATCACCAGCGCATGGCCGGCCAGCAAGCGCTCCTGGCCGGCGATATCGATCTGCTCGAGCATGATCTGGCGGCTGTAGCGCAGCAGCGCCTCGTCGTTCATGTCGCTCACTTGTCCTCGAACTCCTCGACGTCGGGCACGTAGAGGGAGAACTCCTCCTTGACCTCTTCCATCACCACGTAGCTCTTGGATTCCTTCACGCCCGGCAGGGTCAGCACCACCTCGCCGAGCAGCTGGCGATAGGCAGACATTTCCGGGATTCGACACTTGAGGATGTAGTCGAACTGCCCCGACACCAGGTGACACTCCTGGATCTGCGGCAGCTTGGCCACCGCACGGCGAAACTCGTCAAACACTGAAGGCGACTGCGTCTCCAGACTGATTTCGACGAACACCAGCAGGTTGGCCTTCAAGGCTCGCGGGTCGAGCAGCGCCTTGTAGCCACGGATCACGCCGGAGCGCTCGAGGCGTTTGACGCGCTCGAGGCAGGGGGTGGTGGAAAGCCCGACCTGAGAGGCCAGGTCGACGTAAGAGATACGGGCATTGTCCTGCAGGCAGCGCAGGATCTTGAGGTCGATACGGTCGAGCGAACGGGTCTTGGTTTTCATTGTGGTCCAGGTGCGTCGATCGGGCCGCCGCCGCATGTTCCTCTGAAAATCACCGAAAAACGGCGTGCTCTTGGAATGCATGCATGAATAGTCGGCGACGGCTGGCGTTTTTTTCTGTTTTTAGGTGTACCACACCACGCCGGGGCGGCTCCAGTCCGCTCCTCAACGTCGCCCCAGGCTGACCCGCTCACGCCCGCCCAGATCGGGCCGGCTATCTACCTCGCGATAGCCGGCCTCAGCGAGTGCCTCGCGCACCGCAGCCCCCTGCCCCGCGCCGTGCTCCAGCATCAGCCAGCCATCGGGGGCCAGGTAGGCCAGGGCCTCGTCGACCAGATGCCGCAGGTCGGCCATCCCCTCGTCGGCCGCCACCAGGGCGCTACGCGGCTCGAAGCGTACGTCGCCACGCGCCAGGTGCGGGTCGGCGTCGGCGATGTAGGGCGGATTGGACACGATCAGCTCGAAGCGCTCGCCGCCGCTTTCCTCCTCCACTGCCGCGAACCAGTCGCTGACGAAAAAACGGGCGTTGTCGATGGCGAGCCGTGCGGCATTGCCGCGGGCCAGGGCCACCGCTTCGGCGCGCAGGTCGACGCCGGTCACTCGCCAGTCCGGCCGCTCGCTGGCGAACGCCAGGGCCACCGCGCCGGTACCGGTGCCCAGGTCGAGCAGCCGCCCGCTCTCGCCGGCCACGGCCAACGCCGCCTCCACCAGGGTCTCGGTGTCCGGACGCGGGATCAGGGTCGCCGCCGAGGTGGCGAGCCGAAGCCCCCAGAACTCACGCTCGCCGGTCAGGTGCGCGACCGGATGGCCGGCCTCGCGCTCGGCGATCAGCGCCTCGAAGCGCGCCTCGGCCTCGGGATCGGCCTCGCGGTCGCCCCAGGTGTAGAGCCAGGTGCGATCGACCTCGAGCACGTGGCACAACAGTACCTCGGCATCGAGCCGGGCACTCGGCGAGCCGGCGGCCGCTAGATGCTGGGCGGCGCGGGCCAGCAGCAGATCGAGACGCATCAGGCCTCCTGCTGCAGGGCGGCCAACTGGTCGGCCTGGTGCTCCTGGATCAGCGGCTCGATCACCTCGTCGAGCTGCTCACCGCCGATCACTTCACTGAGCTTGTAGAGGGTCAAGTTGATGCGATGGTCGGTCACCCGGCCTTGAGGGAAATTGTAGGTGCGGATGCGCTCGCTGCGATCGCCGGAACCCACCAGCGAGCGGCGCTCATCGGCTTGCTGCTGCCGCTGGCTGTCCTGGGCCGACTGCTTGAGGCGCGCGGCGAGCAGCGACATGGCCTTGGCGCGATTCTTGTGCTGGCTGCGCTCTTCCTGGCACTCCACCACCATCCCGGTGGGCAGGTGGGTGATACGGATCGCCGAGTCGGTGGTGTTGACGTGCTGACCGCCGGCGCCGCTGGAACGAAAGGTGTCGACGCGCAAATCATTCTGGTTGATATCGACGTCACCCACCTCGTCGGCCTCGGGCATCACCGCCACCGTACAGGCCGAAGTGTGAATACGGCCCTGAGACTCGGTAGCCGGCACGCGCTGCACCCGATGGGCACCGGACTCGAACTTGAGCCGCCCATAGACCCCCTCGCCCTTGATGCGCGAGATGATCTCCTTGTAGCCGCCCTGATCGCCATGGCTGGCGCTGACCACTTCTACCCTCCAGCCATGCTGCTCGGCGTAGCGGGAGTACATGCGAAACAGGTCGCCGGCGAACAGCGCGGCCTCATCGCCGCCGGTGCCGGCACGGACCTCCAGGAAGACGTTGCCAGCATCGTCCGGATCGCGGGGAATCAGCAATTGCTTGAGGCGGCCCTCGAGCGCTTCGAGACGTGCCCGCCCCTCGTCACGTTCGAGCTCGGCCATCTCGCGCATGTCGGCATCGGCGTCGCCGATCAGGGCCTCGGCGGCCTCAATGTCGCCCTCCACGCCACGATGCTCGCGCCAGGCCTCCACCAGCGGTTCGAGCTCGGCGTACTCGCGCGAGTAGTCACGGAAGCGGGCCTGGTCGGCGATCACCTCGGGGTCCGCCAGCAGGGCAGCGAGCTCCTCGAAACGCTCGGCGAAGGCGTCGAGGCGCTGACGCAGGGAAGCTTTCATCAAGGATGTCCTATCGGGAAGTGTCGGAAGAGTCGTCGAGCAGCAGCGCCGTGGCAGCGGTCAGCAACTCGCGTCGTTCGTCGCTGGCGGCCTCGCGCAGGGCGACCGTGGGTCGGTGCAGCAGCCGATTGGTGAGCTGGTGGGCCAGGCGGTTCACCACCGCCTCTGGATCCTCGCCGCGCGCCAGGCGCTCCAGGGCCTGGTCCCGGGCCTGGTCACGCAGCGCCTCACCCCGGGCGCGCACGTCGCGAATCAGCTCGCCGCCGCTGCGCAGGCGACGCTCGTGCTGCCAGCGGTCGACGCCATGCTCGATCAGCGACTCGGCCTGGTCGGCGGCCACCTGGCGATGGCGGCGATTCTCTTCGATGACCTCCTCGAGATCGTCGACGGTATAGAGGAAGACGTCGGAGAGCTCGCCCACTTCCGGCTCGATGTCGCGAGGCACGGCGATGTCGACCATGAACACCGGCCGATGACGGCGCCGCTTGAGCGCGCGCTCCATCATCCCCTTGCCGAGGATCGGCAGCGGCGCAGCGGTGGAGGAAATCACGATATCGGCCTCGACCAGCGCCTCGGGGATCTCATCGAGGGTGATGGCCTCGCCCCCCAGCGGCCCGGCCAGCTGTTCGGCGCGTTCGCGTGTCCGATTGGCCACCGTCAGACGACGCACGCCCGCCTCATGAAGATGGCGTGCCACCAGTTCGATGGTCTCGCCGGCACCGATGAGCAGCGCCGGCGAGCGTGAAAAATCGTCGAAGATGCGACTGGCCAGACTGACCGCGGCATAGGCCACCGATACCGGATTCTTGCCGATGCCGGTCTCGGTACGCACGCGCTTGGCCACGGCGAAGGTCTGCTGGAAGAGGCACTCCAGCTCGCCGCCCATTCCCCGGGCGCGGCGGGCGACTTGATAAGCCTCCTTGAGCTGGCCGAGAATCTGCGGCTCACCCAACACCATCGAATCGAGTCCAACGGCCACCCGCATCAGGTGGCGCGCGGCCTCGTCGTCCAGATAGTGATAGGCACAGCGCGTCAGCTCGTCCACCGCCAGGCCGTGAAAACGCCCCAGCCAGGCCAGAATGGCCCGTTCGCCGGCCTCGTCGATGACGCAATACAGCTCGGTGCGATTGCAGGTGGACAGGACAGCAGCCTCCTGCACCTCGGGCAGCCCGCGCAGCTCGGCCAGTGCGGCTTCGAGCTGCGCGGGCGTGAAGGCAACCTGCTCGCGCACCTCGATGGTGGCGGTCCGATGATTGATTCCCAGGGCAAGCAGCGTCATGCGTGTCGGCGTCTTCGCGATAGTGATCCAGCGTTGTCGGGCGGCACGCGGCGAGGCGTCGCCACCGCTCCACGGCGCCACATTCTACCACAGGCCATCGCCGCACGGCGCCCCGACACGTCGTGTCGCTTTGCCCCACGCAGTCAAGCCGTTATGCTGGCGTCTCGACCGACATCAAGAGACTGGCATGCCCTGCGGACCCTCCAAGACGCACCTCTGTCGACGCCCCCTTGCCGCCCTCGGTCTGGCCATCGCGCTCGGCGGTTGCCAGAGCCTTTCCGGCGCCACGTCCGCGGCGCCGGCAGAGGATCCGCTAGCCGGCGCCCCTCCCATCACTCGCGGCCTTGACGCCGAGGGGCTGTCGACGCTGCTGGTGGCAGAGATCGCCGGCCAGCGCGGCGACTACCGCCGGGCCACAATCGGCTATCTCGACACCGCCGAACGCTATAGCGCTCCTGAGTTGGCCGAGCGCGCGGCCCTGGCTGCCCGCTTCGACGAGGATCCAACGCTGCTCGAGGAGGCTGCTCGCCGCTGGCAGGACCTGGATCCCGGCAGCCAGGCGCCGGCCCGTCTGCGGGCCAGCCTGGCCGTGCAGCGTGGCGACTGGGCAACCGCCCTGGAACAGCGTTTGACGCTGCTTGAAGAGGGCGGCGACGGCGACCTGCTCGAGTTCGTGGAAGGGGCCCTGGACGCCGGGGCATCGCCGGCCCCGCTGCTCGCCCGGCTGCGCGAAGCGGCGCCCGCAACCGACGACCCGGTGGACATCGAACTGGCCATGGCACTGCTGGAGGCGAGCGTGGACGAACCAGCCGCGGCGCGCCGCCGCCTGGACCGCCTCGCCGATCGCTATCCCGAACGCCCCGAGGTATGGCGTATCGGGGCCGAGATCGCGCTAGTGGCCAACGCTGCGGAGCGCGCCCGCACCGCGGCCCGGCGCGGGCTGGATCTGACCCCAGGCGATCCGCGCCTGATGCTGGTCCTGGCCCGCGCCGAGATCCGCCTGGGCAACCTGGCCGCGGCAGAGTCCACCACCAATGCCCTGCTCGACGATCACGGCGATCGGCCGCAGCTGCGCATGGCCCTGGCGCGCCTGTACCTCGAGGAGAACCACCCCCCGGCGGCACGCCGCCTGCTGCTGCCGCTCGTGGAAGAAGACAACACGCCGAACGTGGTCTTCCTGCTGCTGGGCGGTATCGCCGAGGAGCAAGGCGAGGTCGACAACGCCCTCCTCTATTATCGCCAGGTGCCCCCGGGCGATAATTTCCTGCTCGCCCGGGCGAGCGCCGCCCGCATGCTGATCGCCGACGACCGGCTGGTCGACGCCCGAGCCTTTCTGCGCAAAGAGCGCCTGGATCACCCCGACATCGCTTCCCAGCTGACTTCTCTGGAAGTCGAGCTGCTCGACGCTGCCGGCGCAAGGGAGCAGGCCAATGCCCTGCTCGACAGCCGCCTCGCCCGCCACCCCCATGATGCCCAGCTGCGCTATCAGCGCGCCATGCGTGCCTATCAGGACGGCGACCTGGCCGCCATGGAGGCCGACCTCCGGACCATCATCGAGAACGACCCCGGCAATGCCAACGCCCTGAATGCCTTGGGCTACACCCTCGCCGACGAGGACGTCGAGGGGCGACTGGAAGAGGCCAGGTCGCTGATCGAACGCGCCCTGGCGATCGAGCCGGAGAATCCGGCGATCATCGACAGCCGAGGCTGGGTCGAGTACCGACTCGGCAACCCCGAGGCGGCCCTGCCTTGGCTGGAGCGCGCCTGGGCGGCCATGCCCGACCAGGAGGTTGCCGCCCACCTGATCGAAGTGCTGTGGGCGCTGGGCGAACGTGAACGGGCCCGCGAGCTGATGACCATCGCCGTGGAACGTTTCTCGCCCCGCCCACGCATCGACGAACTACTCGAGCGCCTGCCCGCGCTCGCCCCCTGACGCCTCGCGACGGAGAGGGACCCCGAACATGCGACCCCCGAAGCCTTACCTGCTACCCGGCCTGGCCCTGGCCCTGCTGCTGGGCGGCTGCGCCGCCCGAACGCCTGCTCCCGACACCGCACGCAGCGTCGATGACTGGCAAGCCCAGAAGGTGCGACTGGAAGCCATGCAGACCTGGGAGCTGACCGGCAAGGCCGGCCTGCGCACCCCCGAGGACAGCACCAGCGCCAACCTCGACTGGAACCAGACGCCCTATCACTTCCGCTTGCTGCTCAGCGGGCCCTTCGGCAGCGGCCGAAGCGTGCTTGAGGGGCGCGCAGGACGCGTCTCGCTGACCACCGGCGAAGGACGCTTCGAGGCCGAGAGCCCTGAGGCGCTGATGGAGCAGCGACTCGGCTGGTCGCTGCCGGTCGCCGCGCTGAGCGACTGGGTCCGCGGCCTGCCCGCCGACGACCGCCCGCACCAGTTGAGCCGCGACGCGCGCGGCTTCCCGGCACGCCTGGAGCAGGATGGCTGGACCATCGATTACCAGGACTGGATGCGCGTCGAGGACCTGTGGCTGCCGCGCCGCATGAAGATGCAGTACGGCGACCTCAACGTCACCCTGGTGGTGACCCGCTGGCAGCCTGAGACCACCGATGTCTGACGCCGGCCGCCTGATCCTGCCCGCGCCGGCCAAGCTCAACCGCATGCTGCATATCACCGGCCGGCGCGCCGACGGTTACCACGAGCTGCAGACGCTGTTCCAGTTCCTCGACCACGGCGACACCCTGACGCTGGCCCCTCGCGACGACGGCGGGCTACGCCTGTCGCCGACGCTTTCCGGCGTCGATGAGGCGGACAACCTGATACTGCGCGCCGCGAGAACGCTGCGCGAGGCCACCGGCTGCCGGCAAGGCGCCGACATCCACCTCACCAAGCGCCTGCCGCTGGGCGGTGGCCTGGGGGGTGGCAGCAGCGACGCCGCCACCGCCCTGCTGGGCCTCGATCGACTGTGGGGGCTCGAGCTGACGCTCGACGCCCTGGCCGAGCTCGGCCTCTCCCTTGGGGCCGACGTGCCGGTGTTCGTGCGCGGCCACGCCGCCTGGGCCGAGGGCGTGGGCGAGCAGCTGACGCCGGTGGAGCTCGACACTCCCTGGTTCGTGGTCGTCCACCCCGGCGTGAGCGTCGCCACGTCGGCCGTGTTCCAGGCGCCAGAATTGACACGCGACACCCCCCCGATTACCATGGCGCGCGCACTTCAGGGGGGAACGGCGAGCTGGCGCAACGACTGCGAGCCCACGGTCCGGGTACTGCATCCCGAGGTCGAGATCGCGCTCGATTGGTTGAGCGACCGGGCACCGGCCATGCTGACCGGAACCGGCGCCTGTGTCTTCGCCCGGCTGGACCGTGAAGCCGATGCCGCGGCACTGCTGGCAGAAATGCCACGCCGTTGGACGGCCTTCAAGGCCCGGGGGCGGAATCGCTCTCCTCTCCATGATGCTCTGGATCGATGATCGACCTCTCCATGATGTCGGCATGACTCGATCCGGCACGGTAAAGGTTGCTGGGGTATAGCCAAGCGGTAAGGCAGCGGTTTTTGGTATCGCCATGCGCAGGTTCGAATCCTGCTACCCCAGCCATTTCCCTTCCGGACGATCCGATCCGAACCCTGATGTCCCAACACTGCAAAGGTGGCTGCGCGTGTCAAAATTGATGGTTTTCGCCGGGAACGCCAATCCCGAACTCGCCCAGAAGGTCGCCGAGAGCCTGGACAACCGGCTGGGCAATGCCACGGTCGGCCAGTTCAGTGACGGCGAAGTCGCGGTCGAGATCAACGAGAACGTGCGCGGCAAGGACGTCTTCGTCCTGCAGCCCACCTGTGCCCCGACCAACGACAACCTGATGGAAATGATCCTGATGGTGGACGCCCTGCGCCGGGCTTCCGCCAGCCGGGTCACCGCCGTGGTGCCCTACTTCGGCTATGCCCGTCAGGACCGTCGCGTGCGCTCCGCCCGAGTGCCGATCTCGGCCAAGATCGTCGCCGACATGATGGTCAAGGCCGGCGTCGACCGGGTGATGACCATGGATCTGCACGCTGACCAGATCCAGGGCTTCTTCGACGTGCCGGTGGACAACGTCTACGGCTCGCCGATCCTGCTCGACGACATCGAGCGCCAGAACTATGACGACCTGGTGGTGGTCTCTCCCGACGTGGGCGGCGTGGTTCGTGCCCGAGCCATCGCCAAGCAGCTCAACGCCGACCTGGCGATCATCGACAAGCGCCGCCCCCAGGCCAACCAGGCCCAGGTGATGCATATCATCGGCGAGATCGACAACCGCACCTGCGTGGTGGTCGACGACATGATCGACACCGCCGGCACCCTGTGCAAGGCCGGCGAAGCCCTCAAGGATCACGGCGCGCGCCGTGTGGTGGCATACGCTACCCACCCGATCCTTTCCGGCCCCGCCGTCGACAACATCACCAGCTCGGTGCTCGACGAGGTGGTGGTCACCGACACCATCCCGCTGTCCGAGACCGCACGCCGCAGCGGGCGCATCCGCCAGTTGAGCGTGGCCGGGCTGATCGCCGAGGCGATCCGCCGGGTCAGCAACGAGGAATCCGTCAGCGCCATGTTCCACTAGGCACCGTCAGCGGAACATCGCGCGGATACGTGCCCCGGCTCGCCGGGGCGAATGGAACCACCGCCGTCTGGTCGCGGGCGTCGGTGGATTCCTTACTTCAAGCAAGAGGCAAACTCATGTCCGATTACACTCTCTCAGCCAGCGTTCGTAACGACCTGGGGAAAGGTGCGAGCCGCCGCCTGCGTCGTGCGAACGAGCAAGTCCCGGCCATCATCTATGGTGGCGAGCAGGCTCCCCAGCCGATCTCCGTCGACAAGACGTCCTTCTACAAGGCGATCGAGGAAGAGGCCTTCTTCTCTTCCGTGATCACCCTGCAGCTGGACGGCAAGGCCCAGCAGGTCGTGGTGCGTGACCTCCAGCGTCACCCCTACAAGCCGCTGGTGACCCACGCCGACTTCATGCGCATCGATGCCACCCACGAGATCACCATGCGCGTGCCGCTGCACGTGGTGAATGCCGAGACCGCCAAGGGCGTCAAGGACGAAGGTGGCGAGCTGCACGTCCTGGCCAACGAGGTCGAAGTCAGCTGCCTGCCGAAGGACCTGCCGGACTACCTGGAAATCGACGTCGCCGACGTCGCCCTGGGTACCACCCTGCACCTGTCCGACCTGAGCCTGCCGGCCGGCGTGACCGTGGTCGAGCTGACCCACGGCGAAGACCATGACCATGCGGTGCTGAGCATCACCCAGGCCAAGGTCCGCGGTGGCGAAGCCGAGGAAGGCGAAGAAGGCGAGTCCGCCGAGGGCGGCGCCGAAGGCGAGGGCAGCGCCGAGTAATTCGGTGTTGCCAGGGCCGCGCCATCTGGCGCGGCCCGCGTCATCCCGATCAAGCGCTCCGGCGCTTGATTTTTTTTGTGGCCCGCCAGCATCGCGGCCATCCCGCGGATCGCCGATACGGGGCGTCATCGCCCGTTCCAGAAGATTGTTTGGAGGCAGTGAAGATGAGTCAGGTCAAAGCCATCATCGGACTGGCCAACCCCGGCGCCGAGTACGAGTCCACCCGCCACAATGCCGGCGCCTGGCTGCTCGACACCCTGCTGCGCCAGGCCGGCGGCGAGCTGCGCCCGGACAAGAAATTCCTCGGCCGCTATGCCCGCATCCGGCTGGACGGCCAGGAACTCCATCTGCTCGAGCCCACCACCTTCATGAATCGCAGCGGCGGCGCCGTGGCGGCACTGGCGAAGTTCTTCAAGCTCGCCCCCGACGAGCTGCTGGTCGCCCACGACGAGCTCGACCTGCCGCCGGGCACGGCCCGCTACAAGACCGGCGGCGGCCACGGTGGGCACAACGGCCTGCGCGATATCATCCGGGCACTGGGCAACGACAAGGGCTTCCACCGTCTGCGCATCGGCATTGGCCATCCCGGTGACGCCCGCCAGGTCACCAACTACGTGCTGGGACGCCCTGGCAAGACTGAGCGAGGCGCCATCGACGCGGCCATCGACGAGTGCCTGGCCACCCTGCCCCAGGCCGTGGCCGGCGACTGGACGAAAGCCATGCAGCGGCTGCACAGCTTCAAGGGATAAGAGGAGAGGGGGAAGAAGGAAGAGCGACGCTGTCGCGCCTTGATGCGCTAAGTTGAGCAGCTACCTTACCTCTTCCTTCTTCCCTCTTCTGGCTCGCCCCGATGGCATCTCTTAGAATGGCGAACGGCTCTGCCCTCGCCTTCCGGCACACCAATTTCAGGTACATCTTATGGGTTTCAACTGCGGTATCGTCGGCCTGCCCAACGTCGGCAAGTCCACCCTCTTCAATGCCCTGACCAAGTCGGGCATCGACGCCGAGAACTTCCCGTTCTGCACCATCGAGCCCAACGTCGGCATCGTGCCGATGCCGGACCCGCGTCTCGACCGGCTGGCCGAGATCGTGAAGCCCGAGAAGGTCATCCCGACCACCATGGAGTTCGTCGACATCGCCGGCCTGGTGGCGGGCGCCTCCAAGGGCGAGGGTCTGGGCAACCAGTTCCTGGCCAACATCCGTGAGACCCAGGCCATCGCCCACGTGGTGCGCTGCTTCGATAACGACAACGTCATCCACGTGGCCAACGAGGTCGATCCGCGGGCCGATATCGAGACCATCAATCTCGAGCTGGCGCTGGCCGACCTGGACACCGTCGATCGCGCCATCCAGCGCCTGGTGCGCGTGGTCAAGGGCGGCGACAAGGAGGCCATCGCTACCAAGGCGATCCTCGACCGCATCCAGCCGCACCTGGCCGAGGGCCAGCCGCTGAGAAGCGCAGGCCTCGACGACGACGAGCAGCGCCAGCTCAAGAGCTTCGGCTTCCTGACCCTCAAGCCGACCATGTACATCGCCAACGTCAACGAGGACGGGTTCGACGACAATCCCTATCTCGAGACGGTCAAGGCCATCGCCGCCGAGGAAGGCGCCGTCGTGGTGCCGGTGTGCAACCAGATCGAGGCCGAGATCGCCGAGCTCGACGACGAAGAGCGTGCCATGTTCCTCGACGAGATGGGCATGCAAGAGCCTGGCCTGGACCGCGTGATTCGCGCCGGCTACGAGCTGCTGGGCCTGCAGACCTACTTCACCGCCGGGGTGAAGGAAGTGCGCGCCTGGACCGTCAAGGTCGGGGCCACCGCCCCCGAGGGCGCCGGCGTGATTCACACCGATTTCCAGAAGGGCTTCATCCGTGCAGAGGTGGTGGCCTACGACGACTTCGTCTCTCTGGGCGGCGAGCAGGGTGCCAAGGATGCCGGCAAGTGGCGTCTGGAAGGCAAGGACTACGTGCTCAAGGACGGCGACGTGGTGCACTTCCGCTTCAACGTCTGATGCCCTGTCCCGGACAGACGGCTTCCTGCGACACCGGCCCAGCGCCGGTGTCGCCTAGCTTCCGATCGGCCATGCCGCCATGTTAGAGGACCCTATCCTCACCAGGCCGATCTTCGCCCTGGCTCACGACTATCGGCACGGCTCACGCGTCGCGCGACACCAGCACGGCCACGCACAGCTCCTGCACGCCTTGAGCGGTGTCGTCACGGTGAATACCGAAGCCGGCACCTGGGTAGTACCTCCCGGGCGTGGCGTCTGGGTCCCCGCCGGAGTGGCACATGATCTAAAGATCGCCGGCCAGGTAAGAATGCGCACCTTGTTCGTGGACCCACTGGCTCGCGCCGATCTTCCGGAAAGTTGCCGAGTAGTAGACATCTCACCGCTGCTACGCGAGCTGATCGTCACGGCCATGGAGATCGACCACTCCTATGCGCTTGGTGGACGGGACGAGCGAGTCATGGAACTCATCCTCGACGAGCTCCGGGTGTTGCCCATTCTGGCCCTGAACGTGCCATCACCAGGCGACCCCGTGCTCGCCGAGCTCTGTCGACGCCTCAGGGAGACCCCCGGTGAAAGCTGGACGCGCCAGGCCGCGGCCGAATCCATAGGCTTGAACGACAAGACCCTGACGCGGCTGTTTCAACGCGAAACAGGTTTAAGTTTCGTTCAGTGGCTACGCCGACTGCGCCTGCTGATGGCACTGGATTCGCTGGCCGCCGGACACAGCGTCCTCGATGTTGCCCTGGATCTTGGCTATGAGAGCCCCAGCGCCTTTACCGCCATGTTCCGGCGCACGCTCGGCGTGCCTCCCAGCTTCTACGTCGGCAAGGAGCCAGCCCACGGTGCCAACTCGCCCGCCTGGCGCACCTAGGTTCTCTGACGGATCATCAACAATCTCGCGGCCGCACCCAGAAGAGCGCGGATCGCCGCACCGGTCGAGTCTCCCTCGACAGCAACGCCGAAACGATGATTGCCATCTTCATCCCGACACTCCACGTAAGCCACGGCACGACTCTCGGTATCGCCCCCCAAGCTATGTTCCTGATAGTCGACGATATCCAGCCGGAGATCGAGCGGACCACGCAGGCTATCGACTACGCTCTCCAGCACACCACCACCGCGCCCCTGAAGCGCCAGCGTATGCCCGGCATGACACAGCAGCCCTTCAAAGCATTGGACGCGAGAGTCATCCCCATCCCCAGCACCTGTGATGCGATAATCCCCAAGTCCCATCAAAGGAGTCCCATGCAGCCCGTAGGTCTCACGAAATAACTGCCAGATTCGCGCTGAGTCGAGCTCTCGACCGCTGGCATCCGAGTCGCGCTGTACCAGGCGACTGAATTCCATCTGCAGGCGGCGCGGCATTCTCAGCCCGTGGTCTTGCTCCAGCAGCCAGGCCACCCCTCCCTTTCCGGACTGGCTGTTCACGCGAATCACTGCTTCATAGCTTGCCCCCACATCGGCAGGATCCAATGGCAGATACGGCACCTGCCAGCAACCCTCAGGATCACTGGCGCGAGCGGCAAAGCCCTTGCGAATCGCGTCCTGGTGCGAGCCGGAAAAAGCCGTAAAGACCAGCTCACCTGCATAAGGATGTCGCGGATGCACCGGCAGCTGATTGCACGACTCCACCACCCTGACTACCTCCGCCATATCAGAAAAATCGACGCCTGGGTCGATACCCTGGGTATAGAGGTTGAGCGCCAGGGTGACGAGATCGACATTGCCCGTCCGCTCACCGTTGCCGAACAGGCATCCCTCGACGCGCGCCGCACCCGCCAGTTGCGCTTGCTCGGCACACGCGACACCGGTTCCACGATCATTATGAGGGTGCACGCTGATCGTGATATGGGAAAGATCGGAAAAGTGTCGTATGAACCACTCGATCTGATCGGCGTAGACGTTGGGGGTCGCCACTTCCACGGTCGCCGGCAGATTGAGAATCAAGGGCCGCTCCGCCGAGGGTTGCCAGGCCTGACACACCGCCTCGCAAATCTCCAGGGCAAACTCCGGCTCGGTAAAGCAGAAGGTCTCGGGCGAGTACTGGTAGATCCATTCCGTCTCCGGCTGCGCCTCGCACAGCTCACGGATCAGCCGAGTCCCGCTAACCGCCATGTCGATCGTGGCCTGCCGACCCTGGGAGAAAACCAGCTCACGGAATACCGGCGCAGTCGCGTTATACAGGTGCACGATGGCACGAGGCGCTCCTCTCAACGCCTCCAGAGTATCTCGTATCAGGTCCTCCCTGGCCTGTGTGATGACCTGAATCCAGACGTCGTCGGGGATACTGCCCCCATCGATGAGCCCACGGACGAAGCTGAAGTCGGTCTGGGACGCTGCGGGAAAGGCGATCTCGATTTCCTTGTATCCCAGCCTGACCAGCAGATCAAAGAACTGACGCTTGCGCTCGATGCCCATGGGTTCGATCAGTGCCTGATTGCCATCTCGCAGATCGGTGGAGCACCAACGCGGAGCAACCTCGAGTCGACGCGATGGCCAGCGACGATCAGGCAACTCGATGGAAGCAAAAGGACGGTACTTACGTTCGGGATGTTTCAGCATCTAGGGTTCTCCTCGTCAAAGAACCATCAGCTTCCCCCTTCCCTATCGAGACTTCGCCAGCGTACGAGACGGCCTTCGTCGCGAAATGGACAGGCATCGCACAACCGCCATCCGCAGCTCATCTTTCAATTTGACAAGAACGGCAAAAACAGTAGAATACGCCCCCGTTGTCCGGCTACGTAGCTCAGTTGGTTAGAGCACATCACTCATAATGATGGGGTCCCCTGTTCGAGTCAGGGCGTAGCCACCAAACATCGAAAAGCCCGCCTGGTTCGCCAGGCGGGCTTTTTTGGCTTCGGGCTTCGGTGGATCCTCGAGAGGGGCTTCGGGCAGCCAGGCTATTTGCAGCTCGCCGCCCGTAGCTCGTAGCTCGCCCCCGACCTCAGGGCAGCTCGCGGCGATCGACGAAGGCGGTGAGCACTCGGGTCAGGTGCGCCACGTCCTTGGCACCCGCGGTCTCGCGGATCGAGTGCATCGCCCACTGCGGCACCCCCACATCCAGGGTCGGCACACCGAGCTCGGTGGCGGTGATCGGCCCGATGGTGCTGCCACAGCCCATGTCGGCTCGAGTCACGAAGGTCTGCACCGGCACCTCGGCCTCTCGACACAGCGTCTTGAACAGGGCCGCGGTGGCACTGTTGGTGGCGTAGCGCTGATTGGCGTTGACCTTGATCACCGGCCCCTCGTTGAGCGCCGGGCCGTGCGCGGCATCGTGCTTGTCGAGGAAATTCGGGTGAAGGGCGTGGGCGTTGTCGCAGGAGATCATCCTGGAGGCCTGGATCAGGCGGATATAGCCCTCTTCAGTGGCTTCGCCCAACTGGGCGTTGACCCGGCGCAGCACGTCGCACAGGAAAGGTCCCTGGGCGCCGCAGGCGCTGGCACTGCCCACTTCCTCATGGTCGTTGGCGACCAGCACCGCGCCCTGGGTGCCGTCGCTCCCCAGCAGCGCCTCGAGGCCGATGAAGCACGACAGCAGGTTGTCGAGCCGCGCCGAAGCGATCAGCTCGCCTTCCACGCCGACCCGAGACGGCGGCTGCATGTCATGGAAGCCCAACTCGAAGTCGACGATCTCGACGTTACCGAGACCATGCTCGGCCTCAAGCCAGGTCCGCAGGAGCCGGTCCAGGTCGGCCGATTCGCCGCCCTGCAGGAACACTGGCGCCATCTGGGTCTGGGCGTTGATCGCGCGCCCATTATTGGCCTCACGATCGAGGTGGATCGCCAAGCTGGGGATGATCGCCACGGCGCGTTCGACGTTGAGCAGCACGCCCTCCAGACGCCCATCGGGATGACGCACATGGAGGCGACCGGCGAGCCCCAGGTCGCGGTCATACCAGGGTGCCAGCAACGCGCCGCCGTATACCTCGACGCCGAGCTGCAGCCAACCGGCAGACGCCTGCGGTGCATGAGGCTTGAGGCGCAGCCCAGGGCTGTCGGTATGAGCACCGATCATGCGCAGCGCCGACAGTGGCTCGCGGGGCAGCTGCAGGACAATGATCGAGGAATCGTTGCGCGTGACGTAGACCCGCTCGCCCGGTGCCAGCTGCCAGGCCTGGGTCTCGTCGAGACGACGGAAGCCGGCTGCCTCGAGGCGATCGGCCATGCGGGCCGTGGCATGCCAGGGAGTGGGCGAACGGCGCAGGAACTCGAGCAATCGCTCGAGCGTGGCATCCTCAGACATGAAACTCCTCTCGGTGTCGCATCTTGGGGTCATGGGAACTCGACCGAGCTGCTACAATGGCGGTTCTGTCTTTGCAACTCGTGAGCCAAATCACGGTCTGGACGCTAGAGTGTACATGAATCCGGGAGTGCTTCATCGATGAGCCTGTTTGTGACCCTGGGTCGTACCGCGGCCCTGGCCCTGCTGCTGGGCACCGGCCCGGCCCAGGCGGCAATTGCCGCCACCGACGCCCAGCGCCAGGCCGCCGTGGAAGTGGCCGAATCGCTGCGCTATGGCCACTACGCGGACGTAAGCCTCGACGACGACTGGTCGCGGCAGGCCTTCGAGCGCTACCTGGACCTGCTCGATGGCCAGCGAGCCTACCTGCTGAAGCGCGACGTGGATGCCTTCGATAACCTGTCGACCAGCCTGGACGACGCCATCCTGGACGGTGAGCTGGCGCGTCCCTACGCCCTCTACCAGCGCTATCAGGAGCGCGCCGAGGCTCGCCTCGAATGGCTGCTCGACCGCCTGGATGACGGCCTCGACTTCCGCTTCGACGGCCATCAGCGCATGGCGCTCGACCGCGAGGACGCAAGCTGGCCGCAGCACGAATCGGCGCTGGATGACCTCTGGACCAAGCGTCTCGAGAACGCCGCGCTGACGCTGTCGCTCAGCGACCAGCCCCCCGAAGAGATCGAGGACACCCTGCGCCAACGCTACGAAAACCAGCTGACGCGCCTGCATCAGACCAACGCCGAGGACGCCTTCGGCCTGCTCATGGCCGCAGTAACCGGTAGCATCGATCCTCACAGTGAATACCTGTCACCGCGCCAGAGCGAGTCCTTCGACATCCAGATGAAGCTCTCACTGGAAGGCATCGGCGCCCTGCTCCAGGCGGACGGCGAGTACGTCAAGGTCGCCAGCCTGGTGCCCGGTGGCCCCGCCGAGAAGGCCGGCGCGCTCAAGCCCGCCGACCGCATCGTGGGCGTCGGCCAGGAAGACGAGGAGATGATCAACGTGGTCGGCATGCGGCTGGACGACGTGGTCGACATGATCCGCGGCCCCAAGGGCTCGGTTGTCCGTCTTGACATCATCCCCGCGCAGGCCGTCGACACCACCCGCTCCAAGGTCATCGAGATCACCCGAGACACCGTCAAACTGGAGGACCAGGCCGCTCATAGCGAAGTCATCGAGATCAACCGCGACGACGGCGTACATCGTCTGGGAGTCATTGATGTACCGACCTTCTACGTTGACTTCGACGCCTGGCAGGCCGGCGAGCCCGACTACCGCAGCACCACCCGCGACGTGGCCAAGGAGATCGAAAGCCTCAAGGCCCAGCAAGTGGAAGGCATCGTACTCGACCTGCGCGACAACGGCGGCGGCGCCCTCCAGGAAGCCAACTCGATGATCGGCTTGTTCATCGACCGCGGCCCGACCGTCCAGGTGCGCGATGCCCAGGGACGCATCAGCCTGTACGGCGACACCGAAAGCGGCACGCTCTACGACGGCCCGTTGGCCGTACTGGTCAACCGCCTGTCGGCCTCGGCCTCGGAAATCTTCGCCGGTGCCATTCAGGACTATGGCCGCGGCCTGGTCGTCGGCAGCGACACCTTCGGCAAGGGCACGGTGCAAACCCTGGACGAACTCAGCCACGGCCAGCTCAAGCTGACCCGCGCCAAGTTCTATCGCATCTCCGGCGAGAGTACCCAGCACCGCGGCGTCACCCCCGACATTCTCTTCCCGAGCCTGGTCGACCCGGAAACCATCGGCGAAAGCAGTCTCGACAACGCCCTGGCCTGGGATCGGGTGCGTCAGGTGCAGTATCGTCGCTATGGCCAGCCGGAGCGCTATCTGGAAACGCTGCGCGAGCGCCACCGTCGACGCGCCGATGACCATCCCGACTTCCGCTACCTGGAGCGGGAGGCCAAGCTCGCCGACCGGCTGCGCGAACAGCACACCAGCGTCAGCCTCAATCGCGAGCAGCGCCAGCGCGAGGCCGAGGCACAGGAAGCCGAACAGCTGGCCCTGGAGAACCAGCGGCGAGAAGCGCTCGGCCTGACGCCGCTGGAGGATTGGGCCGACGCCCGTGACGAGGATACCGAGGAAGCCCAGCCCATCGATCGGGCCCAGGTCGTGGAAAGCGCCGAGATCCTGCTCGACTACGCTCGACTGGATCATGGCCTGCGGCTCGCCGACTACGACGATTGACCCCTCTCCTGCCAACACACGACGCCGGGCCATGCGCCCGGCGTCGTCGTTTCAATGCACCTATTCATACGAAAAGAGCCGACACGCACCACACGAACAGGGCAGACAGGCACGACGATAGCCGGCAAGACGCCGGAGAGATCATGACGAGCGGGGTGGAATCAGAAAGAAGCGCAGAAGATCAGCGCAGGAAGCGAGAGAAAGGCATTGGCTCCCCGAACAGGACTCGAACCTGTGACCCAATGATTAACAGTCATTTGCTCTACCAACTGAGCTATCGGGGAACGTTCATGCGCGCCCAAGAGGGCTGAACTGCAAGCCCTGGCGGGCTGAAAAGGCAAGCTGGCTCCCCGAACAGGACTCGAACCTGTGACCCAATGATTAACAGTCATTTGCTCTACCAACTGAGCTATCGGGGAATGACCTTCAGCTTGTACTACCTTGGTGCTCGTTGCTCTGGGACGAAGCTGGCTCCCCGAGCAGGACTCGAACCTGCGACCCAATGATTAACAGTCATTTGCTCTACCAACTGAGCTATCGGGGAATGGCCTCGAGCACGGGGCGTAGTATACGGATCCGCTTGTAAACGTCAAGAGCCAGATCCCGTCCCTCGGAAAGCAAGACGCCCGCCAGGCGCTGGGCCGGACGGGCGTCTCATGCTGTCCTGGTGGCTACGCCCTGACTCGAACAGGGGACCCCATCATTATGAGTGATGTGCTCTAACCAACTGAGCTACGTAGCCATTTTCTGCGCTGCGAAGACCGAGGCCTCGGCAACGGGGGAGAATTATGCACGGCGGCTCGCCCCAAGGCAAGTCCGCCGTCCGCCCCCATCTGTCAGAGAGACAGCGCCTGCTTGACCGCCGGCAGACCCGGCTCGCCATCGGCGGTGGTCACGCCGTCGAGCCAGCCGTCGAGCACCTGGGGATGGGCCTGCAGATAGCCGCGCGCGGCCTCACGCGGGTCGGTCCCCTCGTCCATGATCTCGCCCATCAGCTGATTCTCCATCTCCAGGGTGAAGGAGAGATTGTTCAGCAGTGCCCCCACGTTGGGGCAGGCATCGGCGTAGCCGGCACGGGTGTTGGTATAGACGGTGGCGCCGCCGAGGTTGGGACCGAAATAGTCGTCGGCACCTTCCAGGTAGGCGATGTCGAAGTTGGTGTTCATCGGATGCGGCTCCCAGCCCAGGAACACCATCCACTTCTCGTCCGGCTCGCGGGCCCGCAGCTCGGCCAGCATGCCGGCCTCACTGGAATCCACCAGCTGCCAATCTCCCAGGCCGAAGGCGTCATCGTCGATCATGTCCTGGATCAGCTGGTTGCCGTCGTTGCCGGCCTCAATGCCGTGCAGCGTGGCATCGAACTGCTCGGCGTGCTCGTTCAGGTCGGCCACCGAGGTCACCCCAGCGTCATGGACGTACTGCGGCACCGCCAGGGTGTACTTGGCCCCCTCCAGGTTGGCACCGAGGCGATCCACCTGGCCTTGCTCGACGTAGGGATCGCTGATCGAGGCCATGGACGGCATCCAATTGCCGAGAAAGACATCGAAGTCGCCGTTTTTCATTCCCGAGTAGGCGATGGGCACCGAGACGGTGTCGACCCGGGTCTCGTAGCCGAGCGCCTCGAGCACCTCGGTGGTCAGGGCGGTCGTCGCGGTGATGTCCGTCCAGCCCACTTCGGCGAAGCGAACCGGCTGGCAGCCCTCCTCGGCGGCCATCAGCGGTGAGGCGGAAAGCGCCAGTGCAGTGGTCGCCAGGCCCATGGTCATCTTGTTCATCGCGTGTCTCCCTTGGGTTGGACAATGAGTATAGTTTGATAGAAATTTCGGCTTGCCATTTTTTTATTGATTGAACGTTCAATAAAAAAATGGCAAGCTGTAGCTATCTTAACCATGCTCCAAGGCATGGTTGCAAGACGAACCCCGGGAGAGGAGTCAGCAAAGTGCCCAAGGTTGGTATGGAGCCCATCCGTCGCCAGCAGCTGATCAAGGCCACCATGGCGGCCATCGACGAGGTCGGCCTGGCCGACGCCACGGTGGTGCGCATCGCCCGACACGCCGGCGTGTCCGCCGGCATCATCAGCCACTACTTCGGCGGCAAGGACGGCCTGCTGGAAGCGACGATGCGCCAGATCCTCAACGATCTGGGGGAAGCGGTGGCGTCACGCCGCCGTGCGCTGACCACCGACGCTCCCGAGGCCCACCTGGCGGCGATCATCGACGGTAACTTCGATCGCAGCCAGGTCACCGGGCCAGTAGCCAAGACCTGGCTGGCCTTCTGGGCCAGCAGCATGCATCGCCCGGCGCTCGAGCGGCTGCAGAACGTCAACGATCGACGGCTGTACGCCAATCTCAGCCACCAGTTCCGGCGCCTGCTGCCCAAGGAGCAGGCTCGCGATGCCGCACGTGCCCTGGCCGCCCTGATCGACGGCCTGTGGCTGCGCGGCGCCCTGACGCCTGAGGGGCTCGACACCGACCGCGCTCGACGGCTGGCCCGTGAATATCTGGAGCAACTGCTCAAGGCACATGGCCTGGGCATACGACATCCCGAGACCCTCTCACTCGAGTCCTGATCTGGAGGACCCCATGACCCACGCAACCGAATCCCTCTATATCGACGGCCGCCGGGTGGATGCCACCTCCGGAGAGACCTTCGCGGTCATCAACCCCTTCGATGGCACCACCTTGGCCGACGTGCAGCAGGCCAGCGAAGCGGACGTGGACGCCGCCGTCGCCGCCGCCCGCCGTGGCCAGCGCGTCTGGGCCTCGATGACCGGCATGGAACGCGCCCGCGTTCTGCAGCGCGCCGTGGCCCTGCTTCGCGAGCGCAATGACGAGATCGCCGAGCTGGAAAGCCGCAATACCGGCAAGCCGATCAGCGAGACGCGCGAGGTCGACATCGTCACCGGCGCCGACGTGCTCGAGTACTACGCCGGCCTGGCCCCGGCCATCGAGGGCAGCCAGATCCCGCTGCGCGAGTCCTCCTTCGTCTATACCCGTCGCGAGCCGCTGGGCGTGATCGGCTCCATCGGCGCCTGGAACTACCCGATCCAGATCGCCTGCTGGAAGTCCGCCCCAGCGCTGGCCGCCGGTAACGCCGTGGTCTTCAAGCCCAGCGAGATCACCCCGCTGACCGCCATGGCACTGGCCGAGATCTTCACCGAGGCCGGCCTGCCCGACGGCGTGTTCAACGTGGTTCACGGCGACGCCCGCGTCGGCCAACTGATCACCGGCCACGGCGACATCGACAAGGTGTCGTTCACCGGCGAGGTGGGCACCGGCAAGAAGGTGATGTCGGCCTCCGCCGCGTCCAGCCTCAAGGACGTGACCATGGAGCTGGGCGGCAAGTCGCCGCTGATCGTGTTCGACGACGCCGATCTGGACCGCGCCGCCGACGCCGCCATGATGGCCAACTTCTACTCCAGCGGACAGATCTGCACCAACGGCACCCGCGTGTTCGTCGCCAGCGCCGTCAAGGACGCCTTCGAGGCCAAGATCGCCGAGCGCGTGGCACGCATCAAGGCCGGCGATCCGATGGATCCGGCGGTCAACTTCGGCCCGCTGGTCAGCTTCGAGCACCAGGAGAAGGTGCTCTCCTACATCGCCATCGGCAAGCAGGAAGGCGCCCGCGTGCTGGCCGGCGGCGAGGCCTGGGACCAGGGCGACTGGGCGCAGGGCGCCTGGGCCGCGCCCACGGTGTTCACCGACTGCAGCGACGAGATGCGCATCGTGCGCGAGGAGATCTTCGGACCGGTGATGTCGATCCTCGCCTTCGACGACGAGGAAGAGGTGATCCGCCGCGCCAACGACACCGCCTACGGCCTGGCCGCCGGCGTGTTCACCGAAGGGCTGAACCGCGCCCATCGGGTCATCCACCGGCTGGAAGCCGGCATCTGCTGGGTCAACACCTGGGGCGAGTCCCCCGCCGAGATGCCGGTGGGCGGCTACAAGCAGTCCGGCGTCGGCCGCGAGAACGGCGTCGAGACCCTGGCCCACTACACCCAGACCAAGTCGGTGCAGGTCGAGATGGGCGCCTTCGAGTCGGTGTTCTGACCCACTCTCCCCCGATGACCGCCGGGGACAGGTCGTAGCGAGGATTTTTTGCCAGGGATGGCAAAAGTAGCGCCCAAGGAAGGGTTCAAAGCGACCTCGTGATGGTCCGGCACTCCGGGACCTGTCGCCGGGAAAGATCATCGCTGCCGAGAGTTGTATCACCTGAGCGCGGAGGCATGCTTCGCGCCCCGTTCGGCGAGACCCGACGCCTCGCCACGAGACCCTTTTGACTGTTTCAGGGAGGCTCCATGTCGCAGTCCCGTGAGTTCGATTACGTCATCATCGGCGCCGGCTCGGCCGGCAACGTCCTGGCCACCCGCCTGACCGAGGACCCGGACGTCAGCGTGCTGCTGCTCGAGGCCGGCGGCCGCGACCATCGCTTCGACTTCCGCACCCAGATGCCGGCGGCGCTGGCCTATCCGCTGCAAGGCAAGCGCTACAACTGGGCCTTCGAGACCGCCCCCGAGCCGCACATGGACGGCCGGCGCATGGAATGCGGCCGCGGCAAGGGCCTGG
This sequence comes from Halomonas sp. B23F22_20, assembly GCF_043496985.1. Lineage (NCBI taxonomy): Bacteria > Pseudomonadati > Pseudomonadota > Gammaproteobacteria > Oceanospirillales > Halomonadaceae > Halomonas > Halomonas sp. B23F22_20. The sequence goes on along the minus strand of NZ_JBIEKH010000015.1, from coordinate 104,038 downwards.
GCGGCTCCTCGCTGATCAACGGCATGTGCTACATCCGCGGCAACGCCCTGGACTACGACAACTGGGCCAAGCGCGACGGCCTGGCGGACTGGACCTACGCCGACTGCCTGCCCTACTTCAAGAAAGCCGAGACCCGCGACATCGGCGAGAACGACTATCACGGCGGCGAAGGGCCAGTCAGCGTGACCACGCCGAAGGAAGGCAACAACCCGCTGTATCATGCCTTCATCGAGGCGGGGCAGCAGGCAGGCTACCCGGCCACCGAGGACGTCAACGGCTATCAGCAGGAAGGCTTCGGCCCCATGGACCGCTTCGTCACCCCGAACGGTCGCCGCGCCTCCACGGCCCGAGGCTATCTGGACCAGGCCAAGCCGCGTCCCACTCTGACCATCGAGACCCGCGCCACCACCGACGTCATCACCTTCGAGGGCAAGCGCGCCACCGGCGTTCGCTACCAGCGCGGCGGCCAACCCCAGGAGGTCAAGGCGCGTCGCGAGGTGCTGCTGTGCGCCGGCGCCATCGCCTCGCCGCAGATCCTGCAGCGCTCCGGCATCGGCCCGCAGGACGTGCTCGACGAGTTCGGCATCACGCCGGTGCAGGTCAACGAGAACGTCGGCGCGCACCTCCAGGATCACCTGGAGATGTACATCCAGTACGAGTGCAAGAAGCCGATCTCGCTGTATCCGGCGCTGAAGTGGTACAACCAACCGAAGATCGGCGCCGAGTGGATGCTGCTCGGCACCGGCGTGGGCGCCAGCAACCAGTTCGAGGCCGCCGGCTTCATCCGCACCCGCGACGACGAGGAGTGGCCGAACCTGCAGTACCACTTCCTGCCCATCGCCATCAGCTACAACGGCAAGAGCGCGGTGCAGGCCCACGGCTTCCAGGCCCACGTCGGCTCCATGCGCTCCGAGAGCGAGGGCCGGGTGCGCCTGACCTCGCTCGATCCCAAGGCCGCGCCCTCGATCCTGTTCAACTACATGTCCACCGAAAAGGACTGGCAGGAGTTCCGCGACGCCATCCGCCTGACCCGTGAGATCATCGAGCAGCCGGCCATGGACGAGTACCGCGGCCGCGAGATCTCCCCGGGGCCGGACGTGAAGACCGACGCCGAGCTTGATGCCTTCGTCCGCGAGCACGCCGAAACCGCCTACCACCCCTGCGGCAGCTGCCGCATGGGCGAGGGGGATGACGCCGTGGTCGACGGCGCCGGCCGGGTCCACGGCGTGGAGGCCTTGCGAGTGGTCGACGCCTCGCTGTTCCCGGTGATCCCTACCGGCAACCTCAACGCGCCGACGATCATGCTGGCCGAGAAGATGGCCGACAAGATCCGCGGCCGCGAGCCGCTGCCGAAGAGCGACGCGCCCTACTACGTCGCCCACGGTGCTCCGGCCCAGCGGGAGCCGCAGCGCCGCAGCGCCTGATCGCTGCGCCAGCAACAGCCAGACGCCCCGCCCCGTGCGGGGCGTCTTGCGTTGGCCAAGGACCAAGAAGGTATTGGCTGCCAGGCTCCGGATGCGCTAGGCTGAAGGCATTCAAACAAGTGTTTAAATGTCACGGAGCCATCCACCATGCTGACCCTGATACTGCTGTTGCTGGCCGTCGCCGGCCTGCTCGTCGTGATGCGCCGCGAGGCAGGCGCCCTGCCCGCCCTGGGCGTGACCGGTGTCCTCGGCCTCGTCGGCCTGGCCACCGGCGCCGTGGCGATCGGCGTGCTGCTGCTGATCGCCACCGCGGCCATCGCCGTCTGCGGCCTGCCCCTGCTGCGCCGCCGCTGGCTCTCGCCTCGGCTGTTCGCCATGTTCAAGCGCGTTGCGCCCAAAGTCTCGGACACCGAGCGCACCGCCCTGGAAGCCGGCAGCGTGGCCTGGGACGGTGAGTTGTTCACCGGCCGCCCGAACTGGCAGACACTGCTCGGCTTCGGCGACGACGGCCTGAGCGACGACGAGCGCGCCTTCCTCGACCACCAGTGCGGCGTGGCCGCCGGCATGTGCAATGCCTGGGACATCGCCCGCGAGCGCGCCGACCTGCCCCAGGAACTGTGGGACTACCTCAAGCGCGAGCGCTTCTTCGGCATGATCATCCCGCGTGAGTACGGCGGTCTCGGCTTCTCGGCCAAGGCCCAGTCGCTGGTGCTGCAGAAGCTGTCGATCAGCGAGACGCTGATGGTCACCGTGGGCGTGCCCAACTCCCTCGGCCCGGGCGAGCTGCTGCTCAAGTACGGCACCGAGGAACAGAAGAACCACTACCTGCCGCGGCTGGCCGACGGCCGCGAGATTCCCTGCTTCGGCCTGACCGGCCCGCGCGCCGGCTCCGACGCCACCTCGCTGCCCGACATCGGCACGGTGGTTCGCCGCGAGATCGACGGGGAGGAGGTGCTGGGCCTCGAGCTGACCTTCGAGAAACGCTGGATCACCCTGGCCCCGATTGCCAGCGTGGTCGGCCTGGCCTTCCGCCTGTTCGACCCCGATCACCTGCTCGGCGAGGAAGAGGACCGCGGCATCACTCTGGCACTGGTGCCCCGCAACACAGAGGGCCTGGAGATCGGCCGTCGACATCACCCGATCGGCAGCCCCTTCCTCAACGGCCCGATCAAGGGCGACCGCGTCTTCGTGCCGCTGTCCACCATCATCGGCGGTGAGGAAATGATCGGCCAAGGCTGGCGGATGCTGGTCGAATGCCTGTCGGTCGGCCGCTGCATCACCCTGCCGTCCGGCGCCACCGGCACCGCCCGCTACGCGCTGGGCTGGACCGGCGGCTTCGCCCGGATCCGCCGCCAGTTCAACCTCCCGGTGGCCGAGATGGAAGGCGTCCAGGAGCCGCTGGCGCGCATGGCGGCGCTCGGCTACATCGCCCAGGCCGCGGTCTACCAGACCGCCAACACCATCGATCAGGGCGAGAAGCCGGCGGTGCCCTCGGCGATCCTCAAGAGCCAGCTCACCGAGTTCCAGCGCGTGATCCTGGCCGACGCCATGGACATCCACGGCGGCAAGGCGGTGACCCTGGGGCCACGCAACTACCTCGGCATCGGCTACAGCGCCAATCCGGTGGCGATCACCGTCGAGGGTGCCAACATCATGACCCGCAACCTGATGATCTTCGGCCAGGGGGCGATCCGCTGCCATCCCTACGTGCTGGAAGAGCTGGCCGCCAAGGACGCCGACGATCTCAGCGCCTTCGACAGCGCCTTCTTCGGCCACGCCGGGCTGATCTTCGGCAACGCTGCCCGCGCCCTGACCCAGGGGCTAGGCATCGGCCAGCCGAGCGTACCCTTCGACGACGTCGCCGCCCCCTACGCCCGCGACATCGCACGGCTATCAGCCGGTTTCGCACTGACCGCCGACGCCGCCATGGCAAGCCTGGGCGCCAAGCTCAAGCAGAGCGAGATGCTCTCCGCCCGCCTCGGCGACGTGCTCTCCAACCTCTACCTGGCCAGCATGCTGCTCAAGCAGTGGCATGAGGGCGACAAGGTCGAGCACGAGGATACCCTGCTACATTACGCCGCCCGCTTCCTGCTGGGCCGTGCCGAGCAGGCCTTCATCGAGCTGTTCGACAACCTGCCCAATCGCGCCCTGGGCCGGATGCTGCGGGTGGTGGTAATGCCGCGCGGCCAGCGCTGGGCCCGCCCTCACGACGATCTGACTCGAACCATCGCCCAAGCGGTGTCCCGCGACAGCGCCCTGCGCCATCGCCTGCTGGCCAACACCTGGGACGCGGACGACGGCCCCCAGGACAATCCGCTGGCCCGCTACAACGCCCTGCTGGCCACCCAGGAGCGCGCCGAGGCGCTGTATCGCACCGTCACCAAGGCCCATGCCAAAGGCGAGATTCCGGCCGAGGCCCTGCATCCCGAGCAGCAGGTCGACGCCGCGCTCGAGAAAGGCCTGATATCGGAAGAGGATGCCACCTTCATGCGCCAGCGCGAGGCCGAGGTGCTCGACATGCTCACCGTCGACGATTTCGACTACGACGCCTTCGTCACCGACAAGAGCAAGGTGCTGCGCCACCATCCGGCCTGATCCGACCTCTCGCCAGCGAACGCGACGATGCCCCGGCCACCCGCCGGGGCATCGTCGTTTCGGGATCGCCTCACACCGGCTCGCAACGTAACGGTCACATAACTCTTCTACTCTGCGCGGACATTTTCTACCAGGCCACGCCCATGACCGCATCGTCCCCACCCTCCGCGTCCAAGTCCGGCGCCCTCCCCGACTGGCTCAAGTGGCTGGCGATCGCCGGCCTCGTCTATCTGCTGCTGGTGGCCGTCACCATGATCGGCTCGGGGTTCAAGGCCGCCGCCGGCGATCAGGCCAGGACCCTCTTCGACTTCGCCTCCAATCCCTTCGCCGGCCTGGTCATCGGCACCATGGCCACGGCTCTGATCCAGTCTTCCAGTACCGTGACCTCGATCATCGTCGGCCTGGTTGCCGGCGGCATGCCGGTGTCGATCGCGGTTCCCATGGTGATGGGCGCCAACATCGGTACCAGCATCACCAACACCCTGGTCAGCCTCGGCCATGTCAAGGACAAGGAAGAATTTCGCCGCGCTTTCTCCGCCGCCACCGTCCACGACTTCTTCAACCTGCTGAGCGTAGTGATCTTCCTGCCGCTGGAGATCATGTTCGGCTTCCTCGAAAAGATCGGCGGCTGGATGGCCAGCCTGTTCGTCAACGCCGACTCCATGAGCATGGGCGGGCTCAATTTTATCAAACCGCTCACCAAGCCCCTCGCCAATGCCTTTGCCGACGTCTTCACGGCCCTCCAGAACGGGCTCGGGTTGCCCGAGTGGACCTCCGGCGCCCTGTTGATCCTGGCCGGCATCGGCCTGATCTTCTTCGCCGTGACCTACATCGGCCGTCTGATGAAGACGCTGATGGTCGGAAAGGCCCGCGAGATCCTCCACAGCACCATCGGACGCGGGCCCATCAGCGGCATTTTCTCCGGCACCCTGATCACCGTGCTGGTACAGTCCTCCTCCACCACCACCAGCCTGATGGTGCCCCTGGCCGGCTCCGGCGTATTCCGCGTCAAGGACATCTATCCCTTCACCCTGGGCGCGAACATCGGCACCTGCATCACCGCTCTGCTGGCCGCCACGGCAGTGAGCGGCGAAGCCGGCTATTTCGCGCTGCAGATCGCCCTCGTGCACCTGGTCTACAACGTGCTCGGTGTGGTGCTGATCTACGGCGTGCCCTTCCTGCGTCGGATACCGCTAGTGCTCTGCGAAGGGCTGGCAAAGCTGTCGGCGGAACGCAAGGTCTACGGCCTGGGCTACATCCTCGCCGTCTTCTTCGTCGTCCCCGGTGGCCTGATCGTGTTCACCCAATAAAGGAATCGCCGACATGACGGACCAAGCAAAACTCGAAGAGCTCGAGCGCAGGATCGACGAGACCCGGACCCTGCTCGACGAGCTGCAGAAGACCGCCCGCCAGCTGCGTGAGAAGCGACAGCATGAGGCCATCGATCAGCTCGAGGAGCTATTTCCGGATACCAGCCTGCTCGGCCCACTGGCCGCCGAGTGTCGAGAGCTCATCGCTCGCCTGAAGCATATGGTATGAGCTCCGACAAGCCCCGGTTAAAACCATCACGACGCCCCGGCATCGCCCGCCGGGGCGTCGTGCATTCGGCCACTGGCCGCCCCAGCTCGCCACGACCAGCCCCCCAAGGCGTCAAGGCAGTGTCGCGCCGACTTCCTGGCCAGCAGGCTGTACCGAGTCACTCCGCATGACATCTTCGGGCAACGGCGTCCCGCCCCCCGCCTGGGGAGGCGGGTAATCGCTGATAACATCAGCTAAAGCGGCCACACCAGCAGGATCATCGGGATGGCCACCGCCATCACCGCCAGCGACAGCGGCAAACCCAGCTTCCAGTAGTCGCCGAAGCGATAGCCGCCTGGCCCCATTACCAGGGTGTTGGACTGGTGGCCGATGGGCGTCAGGAAAGCACAGGAGGCGCTGATCGCCACCGCCATCAGGAACGGATCCGGGGACGCATCGAAGCCGCGGGCCAGGCTCGCCGCGATGGGCGCCATCAGCAGTGCCGCCGCGGCGTTGTTGACCACGTTGGACAGCAGCATGCCGATCGCGAACAGCGCCAGCAGGGTCACCACCACCGGCCAGTCGCTGCCCAGGGTCAATAGCCCCTCGGCGATCTGGTCAGCCCCACCGCTGGTCTCCAGCGCCTGGCCCACAGGGATCATGGCGCCGAGCAGCACAATCACCGGACCATCGATCGCCTGATACGCCTCACGTAGCGTCAGCACTCCCGCCAGCAGCGAGACCAGGGCGGCGGCGCTAAGCGCCACCGCCGCCGGCAGCCAGTCCAGCACCATGGCCAGGATGGCGGCGGCGAAGATGGCTACCGACACCAGCAGCCGGCGCGGCTGGCCCAGGGCCAGGTTACGGCTGGCCAGCGGCAGGCACCCTAGGGTGGCCAGGCTCTCGCCGATATCGCCCTCGCCGCCCTGCAGCAGCAGCACGTCTCCGGCGCGGAAGCTGATGTTGCGCAGCCGCTGGTTGAGGCGTCCGCCATCCCTGGCCACGGCCACCAGGTGCAGGCCGAACTGGTTGAGCAGGCGCAGCTGGCCGACGGTGCGATGCAACATCATGGAGTCGTTGCGCACCACGGCCTCGACCAATTGCAGGCCCTCGGTATCGACACCGCTGCGCTTGTCCTGATCTTCCTCGGCCGCTGGTTCCGAGTCGGCTCCCTTGTCCTCGTCGGTGGGCTCAGGGCCCACCGTCAACCCCGCCTTGTCCTCGAGCAGCGTCATCTCGTCGGGTCCGGCTTCTACCAGCAGGATGTCATCCGCCCGCAGCGTGCCGAGAAAGGCATGGCCCGGATAGCGTGCCTCATCGCGCACCACCGCCAGCACCGGAATGGGTTCCTCCACTGCCTCGAGCAGGTCGCGCAGCGACCAGCCCACCGCCTTGCCCTCCTCCGGCACGCGCAGCTCGACCAGGTAATGGGCGGTATCGAACATCGCATCCAGCGAGGCCTTGCCGGCCCGCTGGGGCACCAGAAAGCGGCCGGCCAGCACGATCACGGCCAGGCCGGCCAGGGCGACGCTGGCACCGACGGGAAAGAAGGCGAACATGCCGAAGCCCTCGCCGCCAAGCGACTGGCGATAGGCCGAGATGATGATATTGGGCGGCGTGCCGATCAGCGTGGTCAACCCGCCGAGCAGCGAACCGAAGGCCAGCGGCATCAGCAATAGCGAAGGCGGACTGTCATGCTCACGGGCCAGGCGCAGTGCCACCGGCAGCATCAGCGCCAGGGCACCGACGTTGTTCATCACTCCCGAGAGCACCAGCACCGTGCCGCTGAGCACCAGGGTTTGCAGAATCAAGCGGTCACCAACGCGCAACGCCTGCTCGGCGATCAGATCGACCAGCCCCGAACGCTCGAAGCCGCGGCTCAGCACCAGAACCGCGGCAACGGTGATCACTGCGGGATGGCCGAAGCCGAGAAAGGCCTCCTCGGCAGGGACCAGCCCCAGCAGCACCGATGCCAGCAGCGCCGCCAGCGCCACCAGGTCATAGCGGAAGCGGCCCCAGACGAAAGCCGCCAGGGTCGCACCGAGCAGGAAGAAGACCTGCGTGCTGTCGGCCATGACGGCTCACCTCCCTGTGATGAAACGAAAGCAACGATCAATGCCTTCATCATCGTCGCAAGCGGCATCGGGCACCACCTCTCGTTGCCCGCCTCACCAGGCGAGAGATGTCATGCGTTCCTCGATGCGCGTCACGAACTCGCGAACATACAGCGTCTGCATGGACGTCGTGGGGGTCAGAACGCCGATCTCGCGATGGATGGTAGGCTCGGCCACGTCGCGGAACACCAGCTCGGGAATGCGAAACGCCTCGATGGCGGAACGCGGCACAACGGCCAACCCATCACCCCGTCGGACCGTCATGATAGCGCCGAGCATCGAACGAATCTGATGGAACCAGTTGAGCTGGATCGACTCATCCTCCAGGGCGCGCTGGATGCGCAGCCAGTTACCACTCTGCTGAATGTTCGAGGCCATGGGATAGTCTCTCAGATCCCGCCAGCACAGGTTCTCCACCTCTGCCACCGGATGCTCTCGATGACAGACCACCCCCAGGGCTTCTCTCCCCAGCGTGCGGAACTGCACATTGGGATTGGCCGCCGTGAACATGCCGATCCCCAGGTCCAGGGTGCCCTTGGCGACTTCCTCCACCAGTTCGATGGCATTCATGTCCATCACGCGCAAGGCAACGAACGGGTAGCACTGGCGAAACTCCTCGAGCACGTCGGGAATCAACTGCATGCCCAGCGACGGTAGGCAGCCGATGCGAATGAGTTCTCGGCGGCTGGCCGCGGCACCACGCAGGCTCGCCAAGCTCTCTTCGGTGTCGATGACGATCTTGCGCGCCCGCTCCAGGAAGTTGCGCCCCGCCGCGGTCAGGTGTACCTGCCGGGTCGTGCGCGTGAACAGCACCACGTCGATCATTTCCTCGAGCTTTCGGATTCGACGGCTCAGCGCCGGCTGGGTGATGTTGAGCTGGTCGGCAGCGGCATGAAAGGAACCGAGGTCGGCCACCATGACGAAGGCGTGGAGGTCGGAGATACGCATTATTGATGCAACCATGTAATCAATACCGAATATTATTCGAATTATAATATCAGAGGATGTGTGCCAATCTGATTTTCAACGCCCCCCCAAGACTCGCGCCTTCAGGGGCGTGGGACACAACAACAACCCCCAGAGGTACGCAACGATGCACACTTCCCCCCGCCGTGTCTTCTCCCTGACCGCGCTGGCGGCCGCCATTCTTGCCAGCAGTGCAGCGCCGGCAAAAGCCGAGGAGACCTTCGAATGGACCATGGTATCGCCCCTGACGCCGGCCATTTCCTACATGTCCCACTACCAGGAAATGGTCGACAACATCAACGAGCGCAGTGATGGCCGGCTGTCCATCAACTTCCTCTCCTATGGGCAGCACCCTTTCAGCGGTGCCGACATCCTCTCCGCCGTCCGCGACGGCGTGGTGCAGATGGGCAATACCGCGGACGTCTATGTCAGCTCCAAGGAACCCGCCATCGCCTTTCTCGGCCTGCCGTTCCTGTTCGACGACCTGGACCAGGCCAAGTCGGTCTTCGCCGAACTCGAGGCGCCCTACTACCGGAAGATCTTTGCCGACGAATACAACGCCGAGCTCGCCACCAGCTTCATCATCAGCGGCTCGGCGATCCACGGCAATCGACCGTTGGATAGCCTCGAGGCCCTCGAAGGCCAGAAGATCCGAGTATTCGGCCCCGAGAGTGGCGAGATGATTCGCCTGTTGGGCGGCGAGCCCAGCACGGTGGCCTTCGGCGAGCTCTACACCTCCTTGCAGCGCGGCACCATCGATGGCGCTCTCACCGGCATGGATGGCGCCAGGGCCGCCCGCGTCTACGAAGTGGTCGATCACAACACTTGGTGGAACTGGTCCTATCCAGTGGAGTTCACCTTCATCAACCAGGACGCCATGGCGGCCCTTCCCGAGGATTTGCAGCAGATCGTTCGCGAAGAGACGCAGCACACCAACGAGCTGCTTCAGGCCGATCGCGACCTTGGCACCATGCAGATCCTCATCGATGCCATCGAGGACCAGGGCATCACGGTCACCGGCCTGGACGCCGACACCCGAGCGCTGTTCCGCGAACGCACCCAGCCGATCCGAGATGCCTGGCTGGAGGAGACCGGTGAACTCGGCCAGCAAGCCTTCTCCCTCTATGAGCAGAGCCTCCAGTAAGGGCCCATTACGATGTCCATCCTTGCCACGCTACACCGACTCGACACCCTGCTTGGCAGGGTGTCCCGGGTAACGTCAGGCTTCGGCAGAGAGCTGGCCGTCATCGCCATCGTGCTGATGATGCTGCTGGTCAGCCTCAACACCCTGGCCCGCGCCCTGCCCTTCACCGCCAGCCTCTACTTCGTCGAGGAGTACGCCGGGTATCTATTCGTCGCTCTGGCCTTCATGGGCCTGGCCGACACGTTTCGCACCCGAGGCCACATCCGCGTCGAACTGCTGGTGCAGCGCCTGCCGCCCAGGCCCGCTGCCGCACTAGAGCTGCTGGTGACCCTGGCCGCCATCGGCATCATCGCCATCCTGGCCTGGCATGCCGTAGCGCTGTTCACCAGCAGCCTGGCCAGTGGTGAACAGGCCCAGACCGTGACCCGTACTCCACTGTGGATCCCACGTCTGTTCCTGGCTCCTGGCTATGGCCTGCTGCTGATAGAGCTACTGGCCAACCTCAACCGTAGCTTGATCGGGCTGCTGACCGCCCAGGACGCCGCCATCACCACGTCCACGGCCGAGGGGAACTAGCATGGATCTCTCCTTTTTCACCCTGTCGATCGCCCTGATCATTCTCGCCGTCGTGCTGCTCAGCGGCATCTGGATCTCCATCGGGCTGGCAGGCCTTGGGCTGGCGTTGCTGCACTTTTTTCTGCCCCCCAGTTTGTTTCGCGTCGTCGAGACCATCCAGTACGAGGTGCTCAACGACTTCATCCTCGCCGCGATTCCGCTGTTCATCTTCATGGGCAGCCTACTGCTAAAGGGCGATGTCGCCACCAAGATCTACCAAGGACTTGCGCCGCTGATGTCGCGCCTGCCGGGCGGCCTGGTACAGACCAACATCACCGCCTGTGCGGTATTCGGCGCCTGCTCGGGCTCCAGCCTGGCGGGAGCTGCGACCATGGGCACCCTGGCAGTCGAGGAGCTTACCCAGCGAGGCTATGATCGCCGCCTGGTCTACGGTTCGCTGGCCGCCGGGGGCACCCTGGCCACCATGATTCCGCCCAGCATCCTGTTCATCCTATATGGCAGTTTCTCCGGGCAGTCCATCAGCACGCTGTTCATCGCCGGCCTGGCGCCGGCCCTGATACTGGTGCTGGCCTTCATGGCCTATGTAGCCCTGCTGGCCCTTCGTGTCTCGGGCACCTGCCCTCCTAGCGATCGCCTGCCCTGGGGCCAGACCCTGGCCGCCATGAAGTCGCTCTTCGCGCCCCTGGCCCTGATCGCGGCCGTGCTGGGCTCCATCTACACCGGCTTCGCCACCCCCACCGAGTCGGCCGCCGTCGGCTCGATGGGCGCCTTGCTGATACTGGCCCTGGAGCGTCGCCTGACCCGCGCGACGATCCACGACGCCGCGGTGATGTCGATCCGTACCACCTGCATGATCGCGCTGATGATGATCGGGGCCCATCTCGTTTCGACGGCGCTGTCGTTCATGATGATCCCTCAGCAGATCAGCCAGATGATCCTCGCCCTGGCATGGGAACCCTGGCACATCGCCCTGGTGGTCGGCCTGCTCTTCATCGGCCTGGGCTGCCTGATTGAAGGCACCAGCATGTTCTTCCTGACCTTCCCGATCATCTATCCACTGATGATGGACCTGGGCTTCGACCCTATCTGGTTCGGGGTCATGATGGCGCTGTTCATCGAGATGAGCCTGATCACGCCGCCGGTCGGCCTCAACTTGTTCATCATCAACCAGGTCGCGGGCGAGCGGGGCATGTCGCGCACCATCCGCGGCGCCCTGCCCTTCTTTTTCATCATGATCCTCGTCATGTGCCTGCTGATTGCCTTCCCCGGCATCGTGCTGTACCTGCCAAGCCTGCTCTGACCCATGCTTCCCACGAACGAAACGGTATTGCCCATGAAACTCGCCATCGCCGGCTTCCACATCGAGTCGGTCAGCTTCTTGCCCAACACTTCCCGCTATGCCGATTTCGAGGAGGGAGCACTGCGCGGCGTCGGCATTCTAAAGGGCCTCGGCGGCACCAACACGGTACTCGGCGGCTTCCTCGAGATCTGCGAGGAACGAGGCGCTATGCCGGTACCGCTCGTCTACGCCTATCTGGGCGCCATGGGCCGCGTCGCCGACGATGTCATCGAGCGCTACACGGACGAGATATGCCAAGGACTGGCCGAGATCGACGACCTCGACGGCGTACTGCTGCACCTGCATGGCGCCGCCTGGGCCCCAGGCTACGAGGATCCCGAACGCTACATGATCGACGCGGTGCGTCGCACAGTGGGCGATCAGGTCAGGGTCATGGTGGGCTTCGACTACCACGGCAACCTGGATGCCGACAGCATTCGCGCCGCCGATGCCGTCTTCGCCTACCAGAAGTCGCCCCACACCGACATGGGCGACACCGGCCGGCGCACCGCGGATTGCATGGTCCGCACTCTGAAAGGCGAGATCCAGCCTCGCTGCGTGCTGGTCAAGCCCGGGGTCCTGACACCGAGCATCTTCAGCGCCACTGAACTGCACCCGCTAGCCGAGCTTCTCGCCGAGGCCCGTCGCCTAGAGCAGGCGTCCGACACCTACCTGGACATCTCCGTGATGGCTGGCTTTTCCTATGCCGACGCCATCAATACCGGCTTCTCGGTCATCGCCGTCACCGACGACAACGCCGATCGAGCCGAGGACATCGCCAACGCCCTTGCCGAGCGCATCTGGCGGCAGCGCCGGGAGCTCTATCGCCCCGAGCCCATCTACGCTCTCGACGAGGCCGTCGAACGTGCCATGACCCTCGCGCCCAGGGTCGACAAGCCCATCGTGCTGCTGGAGCATGCCGACCGCATGAGCGACTCGACCTATCTGCTCGATGCGCTGATCAAGCGCGGCGCCCGGCGCACCGCGGTACCCTTCCTGTGGGATCCCCAGGCGGCCGAGGCAGCGGCCGCCGCCGGGGTAGGCGCCACCGTCACCTTGACCCTGGGCGCGCACAGCTCGCGCAAGGCGGGTCCACGGCTCACCGTGGAGTGCGAGGTGCTGCAGGCCGAGCCCAAGAGCTATCATGTTTCCGGCGCCATGCTGCAAGGGAGCTACGTCAACCTGGGCCTGTCCGCACTACTGCGCATCGGCGATATCATGGTCAGCGTGATCAGCCGCTTCGCCTTCGGCGTCGATGAGGATGCCTTCACCGTCTTCGGCCAGAACCCCCGGGACTACGACCTGATCGTGCTTCGCTCGAAGACCCATTTCCGCCAGGTCTACCAGGAACTGGCCGAGGAGATCCTGATCGTGGATACCCCCGACTACGGTCCGGCCGACCTACTGACCCTGCCTTACGAGCGGCTGGACACCCGGTGCGTCTATCCCTTCGTGGAGCAGAACGTTCCGATGGAGGCGCGATGAACCGTTCCCTTGACGTCAGCCTTGCCCAGCTCGATGTTGCCCCACTGGCCCCGGCCGAGAATGGCGCCCGAATGCTGGAGATCGCCACCGCCGAGGCACGGGCCGGCGCCGGCCTGATCGTGTTTCCCGAACTCTGCAATACCGGCTACGTGGAGCCCCTGGCGCCCGGCCAGGGATACCCTTCGGGGAGTGCCTCCCATGCCGACTACGCCAGACGGCTACATGCCGCCGCCGCCGCGCCGGACGACGACCTGATACAGGCACTCGCGGCGCAGGCCGAACGCTATCGCTGCCACCTGGTGGCAGGACTCGCAATGCGCTCGGCCAGCCGTCCCGGGGTGCTCTACAACGCCTCTCTCCTGCTGGGGCCGGATGGCCAGCGCGCCTGCTATGCCAAGGCCCACCTGTGGCACAACGAAAAGCTCTTCTTCTCGCCCGGCCGCTCGCTGCCGGTCAGCGACATCGGCGCCGCCCGCCTGGGCATGCAGGTCTGCTACGATATCCGCTTCCCCGAGATCACCCGCTGCCTGGCGCTGGCCGGAGCCGAGCTCGTCACCAACGTCTGGGCCTCGTTTCGCCATGCCGAGGAACCGGTCGAAGACGACGGGCTCTTCCGCCACCGGGCCTATACGCGAGCCCAGGAGAACGGCGTTTTCTTCCTCAGCTGCAACCGGGTCGGCCGCCAGGGAGACATGCGTTTCATGGGCCGCAGCCTGGTCGCTCGACCCGACGGCAGGATCCTGGCCGCGCTGGATCATGAAAAGCCAGGCGTGCTACGCACCTCCCTGGACCTCGACGAGGTGGCGACGTACCGGATGAGCACCGGCATTCTCAACGACCGACGCCCCGAGCTCTATCGACCGCTGGCCGACCCCGAGCCGCTGCCCTGAAGCGCGTGCGCCCGACGCACCGCCTCCCCTGAAACCGCCAGCCCCCATCGATCGACGGGGGCTGACTGTCATGTCCGTGCCGGCCCCGGCGCGCGCCGGGGCCGGCCGACACTTACCGCTCAGGCCACGGGCCCCGCCTGCGGCGGTTCGGGAAACGGCAGCGGGGTGCTGCCGCGCCGCACCTCGAAGACGTTGAGCGTCATCGCGACCAGGGCGTAGTAGCCGAACACGCCCACCAGCTCGACCACCGCCGGTTCGCCGAAGGCCGCCACGGCCTCTGCGTAGAGGCCTTCATCGACGCGCCGAGTGGTGTACAGCGACTCGCCAAGGCGCACCACCAGCGCCTCGTCGTCACGCTCGAAGACCGGCTCGCGTCCTTCCCGCAGGGCCTCGATCACCGCCTCGGAGACGCCGGCTTCGCGAGCGATGGGCGCATGGATCTGCCACTCGGCCTGTGATTGCCACCAGGCCGCGGTGAACAGGATCGCCAGCTCGGTGAGCCGCAGCTCCAGACGGGTGTCATAGCGGCAGAAGGCGCCCAGGCGCTGGGCATGATCGGCCAGTGCCGGGCTGTGGATCCAGGCCAGGAAGGGGCCGTCAAGATTGCCGCGCGGACCGCTGAGAATGGCGTCCAGCACGCGGCGCTGCTCGGGGGCCATGTTCGCCTCGTCGAGGGGCGAGAGACGGGATTCGATCGACATCGGGCGAATTCCTTCAATGGTGGTCGAGAACGGTCTTCAGGGTCGCATCGAGCTTGTCGACGATCTCGTCCAGATGCGATTCCTCGAGGATGAACGGCGGCGCCAGCAGGATATGGTCGCCGCGCTGGCCGTCGATGGTGCCGCCCATCGGATAGCACATCAGGCCGTGATCCATGGCCGTTCGCTTGATGGCGGCGTGCAGCTTGCGCTCCGGCGCGAACGGCGTCTTGTCGTTGCGATCGGCTACCAGCTCGAGGCCACGAAACAGCCCCCGCCCGCGAATGTCTCCGACGTGGGGATGCTCGCCGAAACGATCCTCCAGGCGCCCTTGGAGCCCCTCGCCCAAGGTGCGAACGCGGGACAGCAAATCGCGAGACTCTATGGTGCGCTGCACCGCCAGCGCCGCGGCGCAGGCGGTGGCATGGCCGATATAGGTGTGGCCATGCTGGAAGAAGCCCGAGCCCTCGGCAATGGCCGCGCGAATCCGCTCGCTGACCAGGGTCGCGCCGATCGGCTGATAACCGGCCCCCAGGCCCTTGGCGATGGTGACCAGGTCCGGCGACACGCCTTCCTGCTCGGCGGCAAACAGGCTGCCGGTACGCCCCATGCCACACATCACTTCGTCGAGGATCAGCAGGATGCCATGGCGGTCGCAGATCTCGCGGACGCGCTTGAAGTAGCCCGGCACGGCAGGCACCGCACCCAGCGTCGCCCCCACCACCGGCTCGGCCACGAAGGCCATCACCGTCTGTGGCCCCAGCCGCTGGATCTCCGCCTCGAGCTCTTGCGCCAGCCGCTCGCCATAGGCCTCCGGGGTCTCGCCCGGCTCCTGGCCACGGTAGGCGTAGCAGGGACTGACATGGGTCACCTCCACCAGCAGCGGCTCGAACTGCTGCCGCCGCCAGGCGTTGCCACCGGTGGCCAGGGCCCCGAGGGTGTTGCCGTGATAGCTCTGGCGCCGCGCGATCAGGTGGCGTCGTTCAGGCTCGCCGCGCTCGACGAAATACTGCCGGGCCAGCTTCAGCGCCGCCTCTACCGCCTCGGACCCACCCGAGACGAAATAGACCGACGACAGCCCCTCCGGTGCGCGCTCGACCAGGAAGTCGGCCAGTGCCTCCATCGGCTCGGTGGTGAAAAAGGAGCTATGGGCATAGGCCAGCCGCCCCACCTGCTCACGAATCGCCTCGACCACCTCGGCATCGCTGTGGCCCAGGCAAGACACCGCGGCGCCACCGCAGGCATCGAGATAGCGACGTCCGTCGGCATCGATCAAGTACGGGCCCTCGCCACTCACGGCAGTGGGATAGCGTTGTTTCAGGTGACGATGGAACACGTGACTCATGCTGCCCTCCCCATGGGGCTTTTGCAAAGACATTTCCTATTTTGATTAAATGGAAATATATTTGCAAATAGATTCGATGCCGGCCTGACGCCGTGATTCCCGGGAGCTACAATGCCCCTCCTCGATCGCCAGCAGGAGCTCGTTCCACGCCATGACGCCCCCTACGCTCCATCGACCGGATACCCTCGCCGATCTCGAGCGCCTGCTCACCGACATAGAATCGGGCAACGGCGCGCTGCGCCTGGGCAAGCGCTCGCGACAGGTGCTGACGGCGATGATTTCCGCCCCCCAACAGACCGCCGTCTCGTCGATCAGCGACCTGGCGGAGCGTCTCGGTGTCAGCCCTTCGACGCTGTCGCGCCTGGCCCAGCGGCTGGGGTTCGACGGTTTCGGGGGGCTGCAGGGCGTGTTCCGGCGCCAGGTCACCGAGGGCAAGAGCTTTTACAGCGACCAGGTATCCCGCCTGCTGGATAGCGATGACGAAGGGGATGCTATGACCCGCCTGGCCCGACTGGGACGTCAGGAAAGCGCCAATATCAGCGACACGATATCGGGAATCGATGGTGAGGCCTTATCGCGCAGCGCACGGCGGCTGGTGGAAGCCAGGCGGGTGAGGATCCACGGCATGCGCCAGTTCGCCTCGCTGGCGTCTTTCATGGCCTACGGGCTGAGCATGCTGCGACCCGACGCGGCGCCGCTCGATCCCATCCGTCACGGGGTCGCCGACGCCCTGGCCCAGCTCGACGAAGACGACGTGCTGGTGGTGGTGAGCTGCTTTCCCTACACCCCCAGCGTGCTGGCCACGGCCGAAGTGGCGGCCCGCCAGGGCATCCACGTCATCGCCTTGACCGACGCCGCCGGCTCACCGCTGGCCAGGGTCGCCCGCGACAGCTTCACGGTGCCCAATCACAGCCTGTTCTTCAGCAACAGCATGTGCGCCTTCATGCTGCTGGCAGAGGGGCTGCTGAGCGAGGCGGCAAGCCTGATGGGGGATAAGGGCCTGGCCGCCCTCAAGCGGCGAGAGCGGCTGATCGGCGAGCTCAACGACTCGCTGTGATCCGCCCGCGCCGCGGCGACAGGAATCAGGGCTGCAGGATGGTCGAGCCGGTGGTCTGGCGCCCCGCCAGAGCCTCCTGGGCCTTGCCCGCCTCGGCGAGCGGGAAGCGCTGGCTGATATCGACGCTGACCTGGCCGCTTTCCAGCATCGCGAACAGGTCGGCGGCCATATCCTCGAGGCGCTCGCGGGTATCTGCATAGCCGTTGAGGCTCGGACGCGTCACATAGAGCGACCCCTTCTGGTTGAGGATGCCGATGTTGACGCCCTCCACCGGACCCGAGGCATTGCCGAAACTGACCATCAGGCCGCGCTTCTTCAGGCAGTCCAGCGACAGCCCCCAGGTATCCTTGCCCACCGAGTCATAGACCACGTCGCACATGGCGCCACCGGTGAGCTCGCGGACCCGTTCGACAACGTTCTCGCGGGTATAGTCGATGGTCGCCCACGCGCCGTTCTTCTCGGCCAGCGCCGCCTTCTCCGGCGAACTCACCGTACCGATCAGTTTGACGCCGAGCGCTTTCGCCCACTGACAGGCGATGGAGCCGACCCCACCGGCGGCGGCGTGCCACAGGATGGTCTCGCCGCCCTGCAGCGGATAGGTCTGGCGCAGCAGGTACTGCACGGTGAGCCCCTTGAGCATGGCGGCCGCCGCGGTCTCGACGTCGACGCCGTCCGGCAGCACCACCACCTTCTCCGCCGGCAGCACGTGCTGCTCGGCATAGGCGCCCAGCGGCCCCTGGGCATAGGCCACGCGATCACCCACCTCCAGATGCTCGACGCCCTCGCCCACGGCGTCGACCACGCCAGCACCCTCGGTGCCTAGCCCGGACGGCAGCGCCGGCGCCGGGTACAACCCGGTGCGAAAGTAGATGTCGATGAAGTTCAGGCCCACCGCCTGATGGCGAACCCGCACTTCGCCGGGCCCCGGTTCGGCAGGCGTGAACTCGACGAACTCGAGGACCTCGGGCCCACCGGTACGGGAAAACTGGATGCGCTTGGACATGCTGAGTATCCTTATGCCGCTAACGAAGATGATGCCCAGTCAAGCGCCCTCGCCCCGCGGGGTCAAGCGCTACACACTCGGGAAAGGCTTGACAGGTAGCGAGGGCTGTCAAAGAATGAAACTGTATACATTAAGCACACCCAAGTGACGACAATAAGGACGCTCCCATGAAAGCTACCTGGATGCTGATCACAACCGCCCTGGCCGCCGTCCTCACCGCCTCGCCCGCCATGGCGCAGGACGGCGAGGAATGCCAACTGACCATCGAGGGCAACGACCAGATGCAGTTCAACAAGGACGCCATGAGCGTGCCGGCCAGCTGCGACGAGATCACCCTGACGCTCGAGCACACCGGCTCGATGCAGGCCAACGTCATGGGCCACAACTGGGTGCTCTCCGAGACGTCGGAGTACCAGGCCCTGGCCCAGGCCGGCATGAACGCCGGACTGGAGAGCGACTACCTGCCGGCGGACGACGACCGCATCCTCGCCGCCACCGATGTCATCGGCGGTGGCGAGAGCACTTCCATCACCTTCTCCACCGAGGGCCTGGCCGGTCGCGACCTGACCTTCTTCTGCTCCTTCCCGGGCCACTCCAGCCTGATGAAAGGCACCTTCACGGTGACCGAAGCGTAACGCCTCCCCTGAACGCGCGCCGCCACGGCGGCGCGCTTCCCGTCAGTGGCTCGCCGACAGCGTGGCAGGAAAACTCTCCAGCCCCTTCACGAAGCGCTGCTTGTAATCGTCGAATAGCGCCCGATCGCGCTTGAACGACTGCACAATGCCCTGCTCGTCTACCGTCAGGGTGCGCGGCAGGTCGTCGAGCCCGGTGGCGGGATGGCGCTTGGACAGCCCGATGCGTACCCCGTGCTTGCCGCTGAGCCAGCGCTCAATGCCGGCCTCGCGAAACCGCTGCTCCTGCGCCGCATCGACGGCATCCACGCGCAGCGGCGCACGCAACGCCAGCTCGCCGACCAGCCGCAGCCCCGGGGCCTTGACGGTATCGGTGGAAAGATCCGCCAGCTGCATCACGGTCATGCCCTCGCCGGTCTCGTCCAGTGCCAGCAGCGCCAGCGCCAGTGGCCGTCCCTGGTCGTCGGCCAGCGCCAGCAGCCGCGCGGCTTCCTGTTCGAACAACACGCCCATCACACCGGCGAAGGTCACCAGCGGGGCAATTCCGGCGTCCTGGCCGTACGCCTCGGCACACAGCCGCGCCAGACAAGCCTCGCGCTGGGCCTCGTTCTTGATATGCACCACTCTCATTGCGTTCGGCTCTCCCTCGATACCTGACGCCCGGCGCGACCGGGCTCGAAACCGCGCAGCCTAGCACACTCGTCACACCGCGTCCGGCCCCGCCCCCGCACCATCGGGCTGGTCGCCCCATACCAGGCGACGATAGTCAAAATGCTCGTCCAGGGTCGGCTTGACGACCTGGAAGTAAGGCGAGACGTCGAAGTCCCGGGGCACGAAATGGCTGTAGTGGCGCGGATAGAGCACCCGGATCTCGCAGCCCCAGCAGCCCGGGTCCAGTGAGGCCGCCGGCACCACTAGCGGCAGGATCGGATAGCGCATCGACTGGAAGGCCTGGGCGATCAGGGTGGAGCAGATCGCCCGGGTAGGGTCGCCGCTGCCCAGCGCCAGCATCGGACGCCGCCAGCGCGTCGGCACCGGCGGCGTCGGCAACAGGTAGCGCGCCAGGTCGATGACATGGCCCAGGTCATAGCGATGGC
Source organism: Halomonas sp. B23F22_20 (assembly GCF_043496985.1). Lineage (NCBI taxonomy): Bacteria > Pseudomonadati > Pseudomonadota > Gammaproteobacteria > Oceanospirillales > Halomonadaceae > Halomonas > Halomonas sp. B23F22_20. Next base: position 84,155 of record NZ_JBIEKH010000015.1, on the reverse strand, counting down.
CCAGGCGCTCTCCGGCGAAAGTCACCAGGCGAGCCACTTCCGCCTCGTTCAGCCCGACCGGCCGACAGATGCGGCAGTGCAGGCCGGCATAGTGTTCGATCCCCACCCGTCGCACGCCCTCGCGCACATCGGCCTCGATCAGGCCCTGCGGGCCGCCGCCGGCATGCTGGAAGGCCTCGCCCACATAGAGCGCAGCATGGGACCAGGTCGACTGGGTCAGGTACTTGATCGCGGTGCTGATCCGGGTATTGCCCTCGACCACCAGCACGTCGCCGGGCCGAAGGCTGGCCGCCAGGCGTTCGAGATCCACTGGCTCGAGGGTCTTCAACCCCGGCAGCGGCTTGGTCAGGTAACGGCTCAGCCAATCGCCGATATAGCGTCGCATGGAGACCTCCTACTCCCGGCGCCGTCATGACGACGCCAGGAAGGTGCGCCGTTTCGATCTTCTCCCGCACCAGGCACGGCGTCCAGGCCTGCAGCCACTTGGCCAGGGCGCACTGCCGTTACGTTCCCCACCCTTGCGACCGTTTCTCGAGACATCTCGCGCCCGCAGCATGGCGACGCTCGATGGCATGATCTAACTTTCATCTTGCTGTCATCGTCAGGACCTAATGTATCAATGCCCGACTGCTGTGATCGCCGCCTGGCTCGGGCTTACTGACTGCCAAGAGACCCAATGGAAAAGGAGATTCCGATGCCACGCCTTCACGCGGGAGCGCTGACCCTGGGGATGGCCGCCGCCGGCCTGTCGCTGTCTGCCCAGGGCGCCACCGAGATCGCCTGGTGGCACGCCATGGGCGGCGAACTCGGCAACAAGGTCGACGAGATCGCCGCCGACTTCAACGCCTCCCAGGACGACTACGTCGTCAATCCCTCTTTCCGCGGCAACTACTCGGAGACCATGACCGGCGCCATCGCTGCCTTCCGCGCCGGCGAGGCCCCGGCCATCGTGCAGATCTACGAGGTCGGCACCGCCACCATGATGAACGCCGAAGGCGCCATCGTGCCGGTCCACGAGCTGATGAGCGAGTCGGGCCAGGACTTCGACCCGAGTGCCTTCCTGCCCGCCGTGACCGGCTACTACACCGACGCCGAGGGCCAGATGCTGTCCATGCCCTTCAACTCCTCGACGCCGGTGGTCTACGTCAACCGCGACATCCTCGCCGAGGCGGGCGTGGACGAGGTGCCGACCACCTGGCAGGGGCTCGGCGAGACCCTCGGCCAGATCGTCGACGCCGGCGCCGCCGAGTGCGGCATGACCACCACTTGGCCGTCCTGGATTCAGCTCGAGAACTTTTCGGCGCGCAACGACCTGCCTTTCGCCACCGAGCAGAACGGCTTCGGCGGCCTCGATGCCCGCCTGACCATCAACGACACCGCCGCCGTCGATCACATCCAGCGCCTGGCCGACTGGCAGCAGGACGGCCGCTTCGACTACGGCGGCCGCTTCGACGAGGCCGCCCCGGCCTTCTACACCGGCCGCTGCGCCATGCTGATGGCGTCCTCCGCCTCGCTGGCGGGCGTGCGCGCCAACGCGGAAGACTTCGACTTCTCCGTCGCCCCGCTGCCCTACGACAGCGACCTGGTCGACACGCCGCAGAACAGCATCATCGGCGGCGCCTCGCTGTGGGTGCTGGCCGGCAAGAGCGACGAGGTCTACCAGGGAGTGGCGCGCTTCTTCGACTACCTCTCCTCCGCCGAGGTCCAGGCCGACTGGCACCAGTTCTCCGGCTACCTGCCGATCACCCAGGCGGCCTACGAGCTCGGCCAGCAGCAGGGCTTCTACGAGCAGAACCCGGGCAGCGCCGTGGCCATCGAGCAGATGACAGGCGTCACGCCCACGGCCAACTCCAAGGGACTGCGCCTGGGCAACATGCCGCAGATCCGCGACGTCATCGAGGAGCAGTTGGAGCGCATCTTCAACGGCGACGTGAGCGCCCAGGAAGGCCTGGACGAGGCAGTGCGCCGTGGCCATGAACTGCTGGAGCGCTTCCAGCAGGCCAACGGCTGATCCGCCCCTGAATCCTTAGACCCTGGCCCAGCGCCGGCACGCCGCTTCAGCGTGCCGGCTCCCCGTTCCGGCAAACGACGACCATGGCGACCTTCCAGCGACACCGCCTCACGCCCTGGCTGCTGCTCGCCCCGCAGTTGGCCGTCGTGGCGATCTTCTTCTTCTGGCCCGCTGCCCAGGCCATGTTCCAGGCCTTCTACGTCGAGGACCCCTTCGGCCTCGGGCGCACCTTCGTGGCCTTCGAGAATTTCATCCGCGTGCTCGCCTCGGCAGAGTACTACCGGGCGCTGGGCATCACCGTGGCCTTCAGCGCCGGCGTGGCGCTGGGCGCCATGGCCCTGGCGCTGCTGCTGGCGGTGCTCGCCGATCGGGTGATCAAGGGCGCCACCGCCTACCGCACCCTGCTGGTCTGGCCCTATGCCGTGGCGCCAGCGGTCGCCGGCGTGCTGTGGGGCTTCATGCTCGACCCAGAGCTCGGCCTGATCAGCGCCTGGCTCGGCGCGCTCGGCGCGCTCGGCATCGACTGGAATCATCAGCTCAACGGCGGACAAGCCATGGCACTGGTGGTGATGGCCTCGATCTGGAAGCAGATGAGCTACAACTTCGTGTTCTTCCTGGCCGGCCTGCAGGCCATCCCCCGCAGCCTGCTGGAGGCGGCGGCCATCGACGGCGCCGGCCCCTGGCGACGCTTCTGGACCATCACCTTTCCGCTGCTGTCGCCGACCAGCTTCTTCCTGCTGGTGATGAACAGCGTCTATGCCTTCTTCGAGACCTTCGGCACTATCGATGCCACCACCGCTGGGGGGCCCGGCGGCGCCACGCGCACGCTGGTCTACAAGGTCTTCGAGGACGGCTTCATCGGCTACGACCTGGGCTCCAGCGCCGCCCAGTCGGTGCTGCTGATGGGGCTGGTGGGTCTGTTGACGCTGCTGCAATTCCGCTATCTCGAGCGCAAGGTCCAGTACTGACATCGGAGAAACGCCCCATGCGCTACCGCCGCCGCGGACTGGACATCGTCAGCCACGGGCTGCTGATCCTGTCCCTGATCGCCTTCTGCCTGCCGGTGTGGCTGGCCATCACTGCCGCCACCCACGACCAGGCCTCGCTGTACACCGGCACCGCGCCGCTGTGGTTCGGCGAGCAGGGGCTCGACAACTTCCGCGCCGTGCTCAGCGAGCCGGTCAGCCGGCTCGGCACCGACGCGTCCCGGCTGCTGCTCAATTCCACGGTCATGGCGCTGGGTATCGCCTGCGGCAAGATCGTCATCGCCATCCTGGCCGCCTACGCCATCGTGTTCTTCCGCTTCCCGCTGCGCCGGCTGTGCTTCTGGCTGATCTTCATCACCCTGATGCTGCCGGTGGAGGTGCGCATCATGCCCACCTACAAGGTGGCGGCCGATCTCGGGCTGCTGAACTCCTACGTCGGGCTGATCCTGCCCTTGATCGCCAGCGCCACCGCGACCTTCCTGTTCCGGCAGTTCTACCTTACCGTACCGCCGGAGCTGCTCGAGGCGGCCCGGGTCGACGGCGCCGGCCCCTGGCGCTTTCTCAAGGACATCCTGCTGCCGCTGTCGACGACCAATATCGCCGCCCTGTTCGTGATCATGTTCCTCTACGGCTGGAACCAGTATCTCTGGCCACTGCTGATCACCACCGAGGCAGACCACATGACCATCGTCGTCAGCCTCAAGCGCCTGCTCTCCTCGGCCGACAACCTGGTGCCCTGGCAGACGGTCATGGCCACCGCCCTGCTGGCCATGCTGCCGCCGGTGGCGGTGATCGTGCTGATGCAGCGCTACTTCGTGAAGGGGCTGGTCGACGCCGAGAAATGACGCTTTCACCGATCAACGAGACATGCCTATGGCCACCCTCCGCCTGGACGCCCTGAGCAAGACCTATCCCAACGGCTTCACCGCCCTGCACGGCGTCGACCTGGCGATCGACGACGGCGAACTGATCGTGGTGGTCGGCCCGTCGGGCTGCGGCAAGTCCACCCTGCTGCGCATGCTCGCAGGCCTAGAGTCGATCAGCGGCGGCGAACTCGCCATCGACGGGCGCCGCGTCAACGACCTGGAGCCAGCCGAGCGCGATATCGCCATGGTGTTCCAGAACTACGCCCTCTACCCGCACATGAGCGTGGCCGACAACATGGGCTATGCGCTGAAGAATCGCGGCGTGCCGAAGGCCGCACGCCGGCGCAAGGTCGAGAAGACCGCACGTCTGATCGGGCTCGAGGACCTGCTCGACCGGCGCCCTCGCCAGCTCTCCGGCGGCCAGCGCCAGCGGGTGGCCATGGGGCGCGCCATCGTGCGCGAACCCAAGGTATTCCTGTTCGACGAACCGCTCTCCAACCTGGACGCCAAGCTGCGCGTCCAGATGCGCATCGAGATCCGCCGCCTGCAGAAGCGCCTTGGCGTCACCGCGGTCTACGTCACCCACGACCAGGTCGAGGCCATGACCCTGGCCGATCGTCTGGTGGTGATGAACGGCGGGCGCATCGAACAGGTCGGCACGCCGATGCACCTTTACGAGCGCCCCGCCAGCCGCTTCGTGGCCGGTTTCATCGGCTCGCCGGCGATGAACTTTCTCGACGCCCGCCTCGACGGTGACGGCCTGACGCTGCCCTGCGGAGCGCGACTGGCGCTGCCGAGCGAGCCCGAGCGCGTCGCCGACGGCGAGGCGGTCTGCCTGGGCGTGCGCCCGGAGCATCTGGCCGTGGTGTCCGAGGGTGGCGCCGGCGACGGCGTCCTCAGCGTTCGCGTCGAGCTGGTCGAACCGCTGGGCGCCGACACCCTCGTCCACGCGCGGCTCGACGGTCAGGACGACCTGGTGGTGGCGCGCATCGACGGTATTCAGCCGGTGGCCGAAGGCGATAGTCTGATCCTGCGCCCGGACACCGACCGCCTGCACCTCTTCGACCCCGACTCCGGGCAGCGCCTGGATGACCTGGAGCCCGAATGCCAGCACTCGACCTCCCCCGCCTGATCGCCCACCGCGGCCTTTCCGCCCAGGCTCCCGAGAATACCCTGGCGGCGGTGCGGGCGGCCCACGACGCCGGCATCGACTGGGTCGAGCTCGACGTCCAGCTGCTCGGCGACGGCACCCCGGTGATCTGGCACGACCGAGACGTGGCGCGCTGCTCGAACGGCCGCGGCCGGCTGGCCACGCTGGACCTCGCCGCGGCGCGCCGACTGGACGCGGGCGCCTGGTTCGCGCCCGCCTTCGCCGGCGAGCGGATGGCCACCCTCGACGAGATGCTCGCGCTGCTCGCCGAGCTGGGCATGGGCGTCAACCTGGAGCTCAAGGTCAACCGCGGCCACGACCCGGCGGCGCTGGCCGAGGCGGCGGTGCCGACGCTGATGGAGGCGCTGCCGTTCGAGCGGCGGCTGGTGTCGTCCTTCGACGCCCGAGCGCTGGGCGTCGCCCGGGCACTGGTCGGCCCCGAACGGCTGGCTCTGGGGGCGCTGTTCGACCGCGTGCCTCGCGACTGGCAGGCCCGCGCCGAGGCGGCCCAGGCCGTCAGCGTGCATGCCAACTGGAAGCCACTGAAGTCCGAACGGGCCCGGGCCATCAAGGCCGCCGGCTACGCTCTGCTCTGCTACACCGCCAACGACCCCGACGCCTTCGCCCCGCGCTGGGACTGGGGCGTCGACGCGGTGATCAGCGACGATCCCACGCAATTCCGCTAAGCCTGACTTGGCGTCTGTACAACAACCGTAAGACGAACACTCAGCAGCCGATCAGCCCCCCGATGGCGGCCGAATCGAGATGTTCCTCCAAAGTATCGGCCAGCCGGTCGAGCTGGCGCTCGCGGTGGGCGGCCAGATCCACGGCCGCGTCCTCGCTTTCGAACCCCAGCATGGCCAGCAGCGCGGCGGCCGCCGGCGCCTCGTCGAACAGCCCGTGCAGATAGGTGCCCATCACCTGGCCGTCCTCGCTCACCGCACCGTCGGGGCGGCCGTCCAGGTCGAGCAGCGGGTGCGCGAGCGCCGGGCCCTCGCTGACGCCGTTGTGGATCTCGTAGCCGCTCACCGCCACGTCTTCGCCGGCCGGGGTGCCCGTGAGCGTACCGCGCACGTTGCGCAGCTGCTTGCCGGCCACCATGCGGGTGCGCATCGGCAAGAGCCCCAGCCCCGGCACGCTGCCGGCCTCGCCCTCCAGGCCGTCCGGGTCGTCGATGGCATCGCCGAGCATCTGGAAGCCGCCGCAGATGCCGAGCACCCGGCCGCCGTAGCGCAGATGGCGACGTATCGCCGGTTCCCAGCCCTGGCGTCGCAGCCAGGCTAGGTCGCTGGCAGTGCTCTTGCTGCCGGGCAGCAGGATGACGTCGGCAGGCGGGATGGGCCGGCCCGGCCCAACCAGCGTCAGCTCGACCCGCGGATGCAGACGCAGCTCGTCGAGGTCGGTGTGGTTGCTGATCCGCGGCAGCGCCGGCACCGCCACGCGCAACCCCGGCGCCTCGGCAGCGCTCTCGGTGAGGCCGAGGCCATCCTCGGCGTCCAACAGCAGGCCATTGAGATGCGGCAGCACGCCCGTCACCGGCTTGCCGGTGCGCTCGGTGAGCCAGTCCAGCCCCGGTTCGAGCAGCGCGATGTCGCCGCGGAAGCGGTTGATCACAAGCCCGGTGGTGCGCGCACGCTCGGACTCGCTGAGCAGCTCCAGGGTGCCCACCAGCTGGGCGAAGACGCCGCCGCGGTCGATGTCGGCGACCAGCCACACCGGGCAGTCCACCGCCTCGGCGAAGCCCATATTGGCGATGTCGTTGGCACGCAGATTGATCTCGGCGGGGCTGCCGGCGCCCTCGGCGATCACCAGATCAAAGCGACTCGACAACCGCTCCCAGGCCGCCAGCACGGTCTCCCGGGCCTGGCGCTTGAAGGCGTGGTAATCCAGCGCATCCATATGGCCGTGGACCCGGCCGTCGAGGATCACCTGGGCGCCGCGGTCGGTCTCGGGCTTGAGCAGTACCGGATTCATGTCGGCATGGGGTGCCAGCCCGCAGGCCAGCGCCTGCAGCGCCGTGGAGCGGCCGATCTCGCCGCCCTCCGGCGTCACGGCGCTGTTCAGTGCCATGTTCTGGGGCTTGAACGGCGCCACCGACACGCCACGCCGCGCCAGCAGCCGGCACAGCCCCGCCACCACCGTGCTCTTGCCGGCGTCAGAGGTAGTGCCCTGGATCATCAATGTCGCCACGCCAGATGCCTCGCTTTAACCGGGTCGTCCTCAAAGATGGCGAGACTCTACCTAGCCGCCCAATGAGCCGCAATTACCAACGATGCCCCTCGCTATCCCCGATCCCTCAAGGCATGCCATCATGCCTAGATCACTATGTGGGGAAATGACATGGAACCGGTCATACAGGAAGACATTTCGGGCTGTGGGATTGCCGCGAGCGCGGCGCTGGCGGGCGTGTCCTACTCAGCAGCAAGGCGAGTTGCCAACGGTTTGGGGATTCATGCCCAGGACAAGACCCTATGGTCCGATACTCGGTATGTCCGCACCCTGCTCTCGGCCTTTCACATCACCACGTCGCCGATGGAGACGCCATTCACGTCCTGGGAAGCATTGCCCGACAAGGCTCTGCTCGCCATCAAGTGGCGTCGGGAAGGCGGTCGCCCCTTCTGGCACTGGGTCGTATTCATCAGACGAGACGGCGACGCCTGCGTGCTGGATTCCAAGAAACAGCTGCGTTCGCATGTTCGACGGGATTTCGGACGTATGAAACCCCGGTGGTTCATCGAAGTATATGACTGAGATAACGGCAGCCAGAGACCAGCCGGCCCTGCAGCTCAACCTTCTCGTCCTGCGCTGCCAGGCGCTGGAGGCCAGCAAACGATTCTATGAGCGGCTAGGGTTTCGCTTCGTGAAGGAGCAGCATGGCAATGGCCCGGTCCATTACGCCTCAGAGGAGGCGGGCATGGTCTTCGAGCTATACCCGCTACGTGAAGGTGAGTCGGTGGACAACACGCGACTCGGCTTTCGCGTGCCGGACCTCGAGGAGATCGTGGCGCCCCTCGAGACGCTGAATCGCGATATCATCGCCGACGAAGTGATCCATATCGTCCAGGATCCCGACGGCAGAAACGTCGAGCTCAGGGAACGGACGACATGACGCCACGTCGCGGCGAGCAACGCCGGCGTTCTCGAGGACACATCCTGGACGCGAGTCCGGAGCATTCATGGAGAAAGACATGCAAGGAAGCTGCCTGTGTGGCGTCGTGACCTATGAGATCGACCGTCTCGATCTGCCGATCGTTCACTGCCACTGCAGCACCTGCCAGAAGGCCCATGCCGCGGCCTTCACCACCACTGCCGGCGTCGAGCGCCGGCATTTCCGCTGGACCGCGGGTGAGGAGACGCTCTCCCACTTCGTATCATCACCGGGCAAGCGGCGCTGGTTCTGCTCAGCGTGCGGGACGCATCTGATGGCGGAGCGCTCCGAAAAGCCCCACGTCATCCTGCGCGTAGCGACCCTGGACGAGGATCCGGGAGAGCGTCCCGCCCTGCATATCTGGCGCTCCCATGACGTGGCCTGGCTGGCAGACGATAAGGCGCTTGCGTCCCATGACGAATGGCCGCCGGGGCGGTAGGGCTCTGGCCGGAGCTCCATCCGGCTTCCGGCACAACATGGCCTGTAGCGGTCACCCTGCTCCACTCCGCGTGGTGCCCTGGATCCAGTGCCCTTACCGTTTATCCTCCCGGGCCGCGAGCGCCTCGAACAGCGCCGGGGCCTCGGCCACCTCGCCCCAGCCGTTGCCGTGCACCCGCTCGGCCAGCGGCAGGCGCTGGCGCCAGCCGGCGCGGGCCAGCTCGGGGCGATCGAGGAACGCGTCGACGTAGCCCAGGCACAGGTAGGCGAGCGGATAGACGTGCTCCGGCAGGCCCAGCACCTCACTAAGCTCGTCCTGATCGAGGATGCTGACCCACCCCACGCCGATGCCCTCGGCCCGGGCCGCCAGCCACAGGTTCTGGACCGCCAGGCAGGTGCTGAACAGGTCCATCTCGACGATGCTCTGGCGCCCCAGCACGTGCTCGCCGCCGCGGCTGCGGTCGCAGGTGATGCACAGGTTGAGCGGGCTCTCGAGGATGCCCTCCAGCTTGAGGCGGCGATACAGCGCGCCGCGCTCACCGGTATGGGCCTCGGCCGCCTTGGCGTTCTCGCGCTCGAAGATGGCGTGCACGCGCTCGCGCACCGCGCGGTCGTCGATCAGCAGGAAGTCCCAGGGCTGCATGAAGCCCACCGAAGGCGCGTGATGGGCGGCATCGAGCAGCCGCGCCAGCACCTCGGGCGGAATCGGGTCCGGGCGGAACTGGGCTCGCACGTCGCGGCGCTCGAAGATGGCCCGGTAGAGGCCTTCGCGCTGCGCCTCGGGGAAGGCGTGGTCGGGTCGCCTGCTCGGATCTGCCATGCGGCGGTCTCCTGGAAATTTCGATAGTGAGGTGTCTGGCGTGGCAGCGGGACAAGAGCAAGACTAGGCCGAGTCTGAAAGTCGGCGAGCGAAGGCTAGACAAGGCAAAAATCAGCGAAAAGCCGGAGTTTACGAGCCGTAAATGAGGACTTTGAGCTGATTTTTAACGCCGTATAGCCGAGCGCAGCCACTTTTCAGGCCGGCCTAGAGCTCGACCCCTTTTTGGGCCTTTACTCCCTGATCCTTGAAGGCGTGCTTGACCACCTTCATCTCGGTCACCGTGTCGGCCAGTTCGATCAGCGCCTCGGGGGCGTGGCGGCCGGTGACCACCGCGTGCTGCATGGCCGGACGGCCCTGGAGATCATCGAGCACGGTGTCGAGTGCCAGGTAGCCGTGGCGCAGGGCGATGTTGAGCTCGTCGAACAGCACCAGCGCGTAGTTCGGGTCGGCCAGCATGCGCCGGGCCTCGGCCCAGGCCGCCTCGGCGGCGCGCACGTCGCGCTCGCGGTCCTGGGTGTCCCAGGTGTAGCCCTCACCCATGACGTGGTAGTCCACGCCCGGCAGGTTGCGATAGAAGGCCTCCTCGCCGGTCTGGAACTTGCCCTTGATGAACTGCACCACGCCGACCTTCATGCCGTGGCCCAGGGCGCGTGCGACCATGCCGAAGCCGGAGCTGCTCTTGCCCTTGCCGGGGCCGGTGAGCACCAGCAGCACGCCCTGCTCCTTGTCGGCGGCGGCAATCCGCTCGTTCATGATTCTCTGCTTGTGGGCCATGCGCACCGCATGGCGCTCGGGGTCGACGTGCTTCATCGGGATCTCCAGCGATCGAGGGAATAGCGTGGTGGTTCTGGGAGAATGCCGGGGACAAGCCTACGCGGAGACGCGATGAATACATCCTTGTAGCTCCCGACGCCCTGCAGCGCTCTCGCATCCTGCTCCGCTTGCAGGTCCGGTGCTGGCCATCCTTGGCCAGCCCGTTCGGAGCAAGGCTCCTCACCCATGGCGTAGGAGCTCCGCTGCGGCTTGTCCCCTATATCAATCATTCGATAGGCCCTGGCAGCAGAGGATGACGCGCCAGCAGGTAGACATCCATGATCCAGCCATGGCGCTCGCGCAGCGCGGCGCGGCGCTGGACGATGGCCGGGCCGACCTCGGCCAACGGGCCGTCGATCAGGCACTGCTTGTCCATGCCGAGATAGGCGCCCCACCAGATGTGCAGGCCCTCCGGGGCCAGCGACTGGAAGGCGCCGCCGGCGTCCAGCATCACCGCCACGCTGGCGGCGTCGCCGGGCCAGCCGCGCTCGCGCAGGCGCCGCCCGGTGGTGATCTGCACCGGCTCGGCCAGGGCGTTGAGGGGAATGCGGTGCTCGGCGGTCAGTACCTGCAGGCTGGTGATGCCGGGCACGACCTCGACCGCCAGCGCCGCGTCCCCGTCTCGGCCCGAGCTCTTCAGGCGCTCGGCGATGCGCAGGCTACTGTCGTATAGCGAGGGATCGCCCCAGATCAGCATGGCGACCCGCCCGCCCTCCGGCAGGTGGCGCGTCATCTGTTCGGCCCAGACGTCGGCGATCGCCGCGTGCCAGTCGTCCACCGCGCCCAGGTAATCGGTACGGGCCTCGCGGTGCGGCAGATCGAACTCCACGACCCGCGAGTGCGCGGCCTCGTCGAGCAGGTGGCGGCACAGCAGCCGGCGCAGGTCGACCAGGTCCGACTTGGCGTCCCCCTTGCGCGGCAGCAGGATCAGCTCGGCCTCGCGCAGCGCGCGCACCCCGGCCAGGGTCACGTGGTCGGGATTGCCGGTGCCGATGCCGATCAGCGACAGATGGATCATGACGCGCCTCGCTCCTCGCCCACCGCATCGTCTGCCCCGCTCTCGGCGAAGGGCGAATCCGCCGACTGCGGCCGGAAGCGGCGGTCGTAGCCGATGGCGTAGAGACGGCTGTCGTCGAAGTCCTCGCTGGCCAGCGCCGGGCCGACCAGGATCAGCGCGGTACGGTTCATGGCCGGATCGAGCCGCGCGACGATGGTGTCGAGCCGCCCGCGGATCACCCGCTGGTCGGGCCAGCTGGCCCGCCAGACGATGGCCACCGGGCAGTCGTCGCCGTAGCAGGGCGACAGCTCGGCCACCACATGCTCGAGGTTGTGGATGGACAGATGAATCGCCAGGGTCGCGCCGGTCCGAGCGAAGTTGGCCAGGCTCTCGCCGTCCGGCATGGCACTGGCGCGGCCCGGCGTGCGGGTCAGCACCACCGACTGCGCCACGCCCGGCAGGGTCAGCTCCTGGCCGAGGGTGGCGGCCGCCGCGGCGAAGGCCGGCACCCCGGGGGTGATGGCGTAGGGAATGCCCAGCGCGCGCAGCCGGCGCAGCTGCTCGCCCATGGCCGACCACACCGACAAATCGCCGGAGTGCAGCCGGGCCACGTCCTGGCACGCGGCGTGGGCGCTGGCGATCTCGTCGATGATCTCGTCGAGGGACAGCGGCGCGGTGTTGATGATCCGCGCGCCCTCTGGGCAGTGATCGAGGATCGCCTCGGGCACCAGCGAGCCGGCGTAGAGGCACACCGGACTGGCGGCAATCAGGTCGCGCCCGCGCAGGGTCAAGAGATCCGGCGCACCGGGGCCGGCACCGATAAAGTGAACGGTCATATCGTGTCTCCTGCCGGGGTGTCGCTTGTCATCGCAGTGCTGGCCATCGCGGCGGTGGCGCGTCGATCCGGGGAAACCAGCCGCGGGCCGAGCAGCTCGCCGTTCGGGCCCGCCGCCAGTACCGCCACGGCCTCGGCGACGCTGCCGGTGCCGCGGGCCCGGCGGCTATGCGAGGAGCGGGTCAGCGTCTCGGCCGTGGCCAGCGCATGGTCAGGCACGCCGAGGGTCTCGAGCCCCCGCGTCTCGCTCAGCGCCTGCACCAGCGGGCGCATGCTCTCGGCCGCCGCCAGCCGGTCGGCCGGGCCGTGGCGCGTCTCGATCCGGTCCAGCGCCTCGGTGAGCGAGGCGAGCGTGGCCGCGCGACGAAAGCCGAAGCCCGCGACCCTCATCGTTTTGCTCTTCATGGCGCCCGGCCCCGCGCCGTTCATCTCGCTGTTCATTTCTCGACCCGCCACTGCACGATGGGATAGGCGGCCTTCCAGCCGCGGCGGGTGCCGAGGGCGGCCGCCGACGACAACTCCAGGCGCACCAGTTCGCCGCCGGCCTGGCACTGCCAGTGGGTCAGCAGCGCCTCGGACTCCAGGGTGACGGCATTGGCCACCAGGCGCGTGCCGGCCGGCAGGCGTCGCCATAGCGTCGCCAGCAGCGCCTCGGAGAGCCCGCCGCCGATAAAGACCGCATCGGGCGGCGGCGCGTCTTCCGGCGCCTGCGCGTTCAGCATTTCCAGGGCATCGCCCTCCACCACCTCGAGCCAGTCGACGCCGAGCTCGCGGGCGTTGTGCCGTGCCCGGTCGGCCCGCTCGGCGTCGCGCTCGAGGCCCAGGGCGCGGTTGTCCGGATGGGCCAGCAGCCATTCGATGGCGACCGAGCCGGAGCCGGTGCCGATGTCCCACAGCCGTTCGCCCGGCGCCGGCGCCAGGGCGGCGAGCGTCGCGGCGCGCACCGCCGGCTTGGTGATCTGGCCATCGTGGTCGAACCAGTGATCCGGCCGCCCGGGCGTCAGTGGCAGCGCCGGCCCGTCGCCGTCGACCTCGAGCCCCACCGCCACCGGATGGGCGATGTCGTCGGGCAAGTCGGCGTTGGCGCGCAGGTGACGGACGCGTTCACGTTCACCGCCCAACGCCTCCAGCACCAGGAGCCGGCTCGCCCCGAAGCCGACGCGGACGAGCAGGCCTGCGAGCTCGCTCACCGCCGCGCCGTCACGCAGCAACACCAGCAGGCGGCGCCCGCGATGCAGGTGCGGGCGCAGGCGCGTCAGTGGCCGGGCATGCAGGCCCAGGCAGGTCAGCCCCTCCAGCGACCAGCCCAGCCGTGAAGCCGCCAGGCTGAAGGTCGAGGGCGACGGCAGCGCGCGCCACTCGCCGGCCTCGAGGTGGCGCGCGAGGGTCGCGCCGGCGCCGAACCAGAAGGGATCGCCGGAGGCCAGCATCACCGTCCGCCGGCCGCGCTCGGCCAGCAGCTCGGGGACGCCGTCGGCGAAGGGCACCGGCCACTCGCGCACCTCGGCGGCGAGCACAGGCAGCAGGCGCAGGTGGCGCCGCGCGCCGAACACCACCTCGGCGGCCTGAAGCGCCTCGCGGCTTGCCGGCGTGAGCCCGGCCGTGCCACCCTCGCCCCAGCCCAGTACCGTCAGCCAGGGAGCGTCGTCCGCGTCAGTCATCATGAAGGTCCTGATTCTGGGAGGTACCACCGAGGCCAGCGCCCTGGCCCGCGCGCTGGCCGAACGCGAGATCCCCGCACTGTTCAGCTACGCCGGTCGCGTCACCGCGCCCAAGCCCCAGCCGCTGCCCACCCGCGTCGGCGGCTTCGGCGGCGTGGACGGGCTGGCCGCCTTCCTCGCGGCGGAGCGCATCACCCATCTGGTCGATGCCACCCATCCCTTCGCCGAGCGGATGAGCCGCCATGCCGTGGCCGCGGCCGAGCGGCTCGGCATCGCACTGCTCGCCCTGACCCGCCCGCCCTGGGCGCCTCAGCATGGCGATGGTGGAAAGCCTGGCGATTGTGGGCAGCAAGGCGACCGCTGGCAGCGGGTCGATAGCATCGGGGCGGCGGTGTCGGCGCTTTCCGGCCCGCCGCAGCGGGTGCTGCTGGCCATCGGGCGCATGCATCTGGCCGCCTTCGCCGCCCGCCCCGAGCACCACTACGTACTGCGGCTGGTCGACCTTCCCGTTGATCCGCCACCGCTGCCGCGCCATACCCTGACCGTCGACCGCGGCCCCTTCACCCTCGAGGGCGACCTGGCCCTGCTGCGCGAGCACGGCGTCGAACGCCTGGTGTGCAAGAACGCCGGCGGCGCGGGGGCGGCGGCCAAGCTCGAGGCCGCTCGAGCGCTTGGCCTGCCGGTGGTGATGATCGACCGTCCGGCACTTCCGCCCCGCCTCGAGACGCATGCGATCGACGACGTACTCGAGTGGCTGGGTCATATGACCGACCGCGGCGTATAGACCCACTCGCCCGCCTCATAGCTTGCTGCCGGAATGCGCCGCGTCAGGCTCGAGCCCACCATCACCAGGGTGCGCATGTCGGCCATCTCCGGCGTCGCCTCGCCGAGGGTCGTGACGCGCAGGCTCTCCTCCGGCGTGGAGATCGCGCGGGCGAACATGATCGGTCGGTCAAAGCCGCAGGCCTCGCGCAGTACGTCCAGGGCGCGAGCAAAGCCCTCCGGCCGCGCGCGGGAGCGCGGGTTGTAGAAGGCCATGGCGAAGTCGGCCTCGGCGGCCAGCCGCAGGCGCGTCTCGATCAGCGCCCAGGGCTTGAGGTTGTCGGAGAGGTTGATGCAGCAGAAGTCGTGGCCAAGCGGCGCACCGAGCCGCGCGCTGGCGGCGAGCATCGCCGATACCCCCGGCAGCACCTGGATGTCCAGCGCCCGCCAGGCCGGCTCGCCCGCCTCCAGCGCCTCGAACACCGCCGCGCCCATGCCGAACACCCCGGGGTCGCCCGAGGAGACCACCACCACCCGGCGGCCCTCGGCGGCCATCGCGAGCGCCTGCTCCGCGCGGCGGATCTCCTCGCGGTTGTCCGAGCCGTGGCGGGTCAGCCCCGGCCGCGGCGCCAGGCGCTCGACGTAGGGCACGTAGCCCACCGCATCGGTGGCCTCGCCCAGCACGACCGACGCCTCCGGGGTGATCAGCGCCTCGCTGCCGGGGCCTAGACCGACCACTTTCAGCCATCCTGTATTGCTCATGGCCGCCTCCCGTGGCCGTGAATCACCAAAATCGAGAAATAGGGCACGCGCTCGCCGGCATCGCGCAGCGGCACCACCCGCTGCCGGCCCATGGAGGCGTACTCGATCAGCCAGGCCTCGTCCTCACGGCCGGCGCTTTCCAGCGCGCGGCGCAGCTTGTCGAGGTGGCGGCCGATCTTCATCACCACCAGGGCGTCGGTGCGCGCGATGCGCTCGGCCAGCCGGTCCTCCGGCTGGGTCGCGGTCAGCACCGTCAGCACATCGTCGCCCCAGGTGATGGGCCGGCCCGTGGCCGTCCAGGCGGCGGACATGCCGGTGATCCCGGGCACCACCTCGACCGGCACGCGATCCAGCAGCCGCGTGTAGAGGTGCATAAAGGAGCCGTAGAAGAAGGGATCACCCTCGCACAGCACCGCCACGTCGTGGCCCGCCCCGGCGATCTCGGCGAGCTGCGCCACCTGGCGCGCGTAGAAAGCCGACAGCCACTCGTTGTACCGCGGGTCGTCGACGGGAATCTCGGTGGTGACCGGATACTCCATCGCAAGCTCCACGGCGCCGGGTGCCAGCATGCCCTCGACGATGGTGCGGGCGTGGCCGGTGCGGCCCTTCTTGCGGAAGTAGGCGACGTGGCTGGCACCGCGGATCAGCCGGTCGGCGCGCACGCTCATCAGGTCCTGGCTGCCGGGGCCGAGGCCGACGCCGAAGATCGTGCCGAATCGGGTATCGAGCGTCGTCATTCGCGGCGATCCGCCATGGCGTTGATGGCGGCCACCGTCACCGCGCTGCCGCCGAGCCGGCCCTCGACGATGGCGCAGGGCGCCGCACCGCTCTCCCACAGCGCCTGCTTGGATTCCGCCGCGCCGACGAAGCCCACCGGGCAGCCGACGATCGCCGCCGGACGCGGGCAGTCCGGGGCCTTGAGCATGTTGAGCAAGTGGAACAGCGCGGTCGGCGCGTTGCCGATCGCCACCACCGCGCCGTCCAGCTGGGGCCGCCACAGCTCCAGCGCCGCCGCCGAGCGGGTGTTGGCCATCTCACGCGCCAGGCCCGGCACCCGCTCGTCGTGCAGGGTGCAGATCACGGCGTTATCCGCCGGCAGGCGCTGGCGGGTGATGCCCTCGGCGACCATGCGCGCGTCGCAGAGGATCGGCGCGCCGGCCTCCAGCGCCGCCCGGGCGCGGGCCACCGCGTCGTCGCGGAAGTGGACGTGGGGCGCCAGCGCCACCAGGCCGGCGGCGTGGATCATGCGTACGGCGACCGGCTCCTCCTCGGGCGAGAAGCGTGACAGCTCAGCCTCGCGCCGTATGATGGCGAAGGACTCCCGGTAGATCGCCGGCCCGTCGGTTTCATAGACGTAAGGCATGTTGTTCCTCTCAATCACTCAATACCGGCAACAAGGCATCGCGAGCGATGAGCGCGCCACCTTGTTCCCGTGTCATCTGTTGTTCCGCACCGCGGCGATGCGCTCGACGGCGTCGGCTTCGCTGAGGCCAGTCGCGACCGGCGTGTCATCGGCGCGGCCGCCCAGGATCAGGTCATAGCGGCCGTCGCGCCCCGTCAGGCAGACCTCGGCCGGGCCGCTGTGGGCGCAGCCCTTGGCGCAGCCGGAAAGATGCAGGCGGCCGGTCGCTGGCTTGCCGGAGCATTCGGCCAGCCGCTCTCTCAACCACTCGGCCAGCGCCGTCGCCAGCTCCTGGGTCGCCACGCTGGCCTGGGCGCAGAACGGCGCGCCGGGGCAGGCGTCCATGGCCAGGCGCGGGTCGCGGGCGTTATGGATCAGGCCGTCGTCCGGTGCGCTTTCTTTCGTATTCAGATTCGGATTCGCGGGCTCACCTTCCAGCAGCAGGCGCCGCCAGGGCGTCACGCGCACGCCGGTAATACCTTTGGCGGAGAATAAAGAGCGAAGCGCCGCGGCCGGCGCCCGGCCAAAAGGCAGCCCGACCACCCGGCCGGCAGGATGCGGCCCCGGCGCCAGGTCCGGGGCGTGGTCGGACGCTTCCGGCGCGGCAGCTGGCTCGGTATCGGCCTCCGCCCACTCCGGCAGCGGCGTCTCGAAGCGGCGCATCCGCCCGGCCGCGTGACCGCCCTCGTCGACGAACCAGTGCGCCAGCCGCGTCATCAGCGCGACCGCGGCCTCGACGTCGGCGACCGGCGTGCCGAGATCGCGCCCATCGGCCCGCACCATCAGGCCGCCCTCGACCGAGCGCTCGAGGCGCAGGTCGGCGGGCACGTCGCCCAACACCGGCGCCGGGCCAGCATCCAGCGCCAGGCCCCACTTGTCCGGCAGGGCCGGCCAGTCGGCCATGCGGCGTTCCAGCCGGCGCGCCGCCGCGACGGTGGCATCGCCGGCACGCCAGTCCGGGGCCAGCAGCAGCCCCGGCCGGCGCTCGCCCTCGGCGTCCGGGGCCGCCAGGCCGTGCTCGACCAGAAACGCCATCAGCTCGGGCCAGCCGGCCTCGCTCACTCCGCGCAGCTGCAGGTTGGCGCGACGGGTCAGCTCGATCAACCCGCTGCCCCAGGTCTCGGCGGCCTCGCACAGCGCCAGCATCCGGGCCCGGGTGAGCCGGCCCAGCGGCGGGCGCACACGCACCAGCAGGCCATCGCCGGTGGCCATGGGCCGCCAGGCACCGGGGCACCAGCCGCGCACGCGGGGCGAGGCGCTCAAGCTCTTCTCCTTCACGCCCTGTTCTTTCAAGACATCCCCTCCCGCCGCTCGTCGAACTCGAGCAGCAGGTCCTGCAGGGCGTCGGCGCGCTCGCCGGCATCTTCCCATAGGCCGCGCTGGACGGCCTCGAGCAGCCGCTCGGCCATCTCCTCCAGCGCGGCGACGTTGTGCTCGCGCAGGAAGCGCTGGTTGGCATC
This sequence comes from Halomonas sp. B23F22_20, assembly GCF_043496985.1. Taxonomy (NCBI): domain Bacteria; kingdom Pseudomonadati; phylum Pseudomonadota; class Gammaproteobacteria; order Oceanospirillales; family Halomonadaceae; genus Halomonas; species Halomonas sp. B23F22_20. The sequence continues at coordinate 66,044 of NZ_JBIEKH010000015.1, read as the reverse complement.
GTCGAACACCAGGGCATCGCTCACCTGGGCGTACTGGTGATCGGGCACCAGGTCGGTGGTGGCGTCATAGGCGAACAGATAGTCCACGGTGGCCGCCATCTCGAAGGCGCCCTTGTAGCCGTGCTCGCGCATGGCCTCGATCCACTTGGGATTGAGCACTCGGGAGCGCACCACCCGCGTGATCTCCTCCTGCAGGGTGCGGATGCGCGGTCGCGCCGGGTTGGCATGGTCGGCGTGGTAGACGGCCGGCGCCTCGCCGCCCAGGGCGCGGCCGGCGTTGGCCATGCCGCCCTGGAAGGCGTAGTAGGTGCTGGAGTCGAGGATGTCGTGCTCGCGGTTGTCCTGGTTGTGCAGCACCGCCTGCAGCCCCACGAGCCGGTGCGCGAAGGCGCGGCGCGCGGCGGCGCCGGACTCGGGGAACTGGCCGTAGGCGTAGGCCCCGGCCGCGAGATAGGCCTCGGCCAGCTCGTCGGCGTCGTCCCAGGCGCGGCTGTCGACCAGCCGATCCAGGCCGGTGCCGTACTCGCCGGGCCGGCTGCCGAACACGCGGAAGCCCGCTTCCTGCTCGGCCGCCTCCGGCGAGAGCCCGGCGGCCTCCAGCTCGCCGCGGCGCGCCTCGACCGCGGCGCGGATGGTGTTGCCGTCGCCCGGCTCGTGATAGCCCGCCACCGCGCGCACCGCGGCGTCAAACAGCCGGACGACGTGGGGGAAGGCGTCGCGGAAGAAGCCGGACACCCGCAGGGTGACGTCCACCCGCGGCCGGCCCAGCAGCATGCTGGGGATCACCTCCACGTCGACCACCCGCTGCGAGCCCAGCGACCAGATCGGCCGCACGCCCATCAGCGCCATGGCCTGGGCGATGTCGTCACCGCCGGTGCGCATGGTGGCGGTGCCCCAGATCGACAGCCCCAGCCGACGCGGGTAGTCGCCGTGGTCCTGCAGGTAGCGCTCGACGAACGCCTGGGCCGAGGCCTCGCCCAGCGACCAGGCGGCGGGCGACGGCACGGCGCGGTTGTCGACGCTGAAGAAGTTGCGCCCGGTGGGCAGCACATCGAGCCTGCCGCGACTCGGCGCCCCGCTCGGGCCCGGCGGCACGGCGAGGCCGTCCAGCCCGTCGAGCAACGCGCCGATCTCGCGCTCGGCGCCGTGGCACATGGCGGCCCAGAGGCCGTCGCGGGCGTGGCAACACAGCGCCGCGGTGGCCGGCCAGTCGCGGACCAGCGCCTCGAGGTCGCCCGACGCCAGTACGTAACCTTCGACCAGCCGCTCGGCGAGCAACTCGAGGCGCTCGCGGGTATCGGCGGCGCTGCGCCAGGGCGAGCCCTCCAGCTCGGCCAACTCACTCAAGGCCGCCGGCCGCGGCCCCGTCCAGGGCTCGGCGCCGGCGGCCAGCGGATCGAAGCGCGCGCCCGCCTCGCGCAGGCCCAGGTCGTCGGCCAGGGCGTGCAGCAGGCCCTGCTGCGTCGACTTATCGCCTCGCGGCAGCCGCAGGATGGCGACCAGGGTCGCGGCCCGCTTGTCCGCCGGCGGCAGGGTGCCGAGCACATGCAGGCCGTGGCGGATCTGGGCCTCCTTGATATCGCACAGGAAGGTGTCGAGCTCGTTGAGCAGACGCTCGTCGTCGCCCTGGCAGGCCTCATCTCCCTCCCCCGTCGACTGATTCAGCTCGGCATCGATGCCGGTGCGTTTCAGGTGCTCGAGGATGCGCTCGCGCAGCAGGGCCTCGCGGCGCGGGTCCATGCCCAGCGCCTGGTAGTACTCGTCGGTCAGCGACTCGAGCTCGGCCAGCTCGCCGTAGAGCTCGGCCCGGGCCAGCGGCGGCATCAGGTGGTCGATGATCACCGCCTGGCAGCGGCGCTTGGCCTGGGCGCCCTCGCCCGGGTCGTTGACGATGAAGGGATAGAAGTGCGGCAGCGGACCCAGGGCGACGTCCGGCCAGCACTCGGCGGAGAGCGCCGTGCTCTTGCCGGGCAGCCACTCCAGATTGCCGTGCTTGCCGACGTGGATCACCGCGTCCACTCGGTAGTGCTCGCGCAGCCACAGGTAGAAGGCCAGGTAGCTATGGGGCGGCACCAGCTCGGTGTCGTGGTAGCTCTTGACCGGGTCGGCGTCCGGACCGGCATCGATGTCGCGTGCCGGCTGGATGCCGACGAAGGTCTCGCCGAGGCGGATGCCGGCGATCAAGAGCCGACCCTGGCGGTGCTTGGGATCGTCCTCGGGGGCGCCCCAGCGCCGCCAGACTGCCTGCTGCAAGGATTCCGGTAAGGTGCGGAACCAGGCCAGGTAGTCGTCGACGCCAAGGCTCTGCCAGCTACCGCGCCAGTGAAGCGACTGCGGATCGTTGGTCACGCTGCCCTGCAGGCGCCGGATCAGCTCGTCGCCGTCCTCGGGCAGGTCCGCCAGCGGATAGCCGGCACCTTCCAGCGCGCGCAGCAGCTGGACGGTGGAGGCCGGGGTGTCGAGGCCGACGCCGTTGCCGATGCGGCCGTCCCGCGTGGGGTAGTTGGCCAGCACCAGCGCCAGGCGCTTGTCGGCGTTGGCGGTGTGGCGCAGCCGCGCGTAGCGCCGCGCCAGTTCGGCGACGAAGGCGGCGCGCTCGGGGTGCAGCGCATGGCGCGTCACCGACAGCTGGCAGCGCTCGCTGTAATGGGCCTCGGCCTTGAAGCCCACCGCCCGGGTGATGACGCGCCCGTCCATCTCCGGCAGCACCACCTGCATGGCCACGTCGCGGCTGTGCAGGCCGGCGGCCTTGTCGCGCCAGTCGTCCAAGGGGCTGCTGGCCAGTATCGCCTGCAGCACCACCGGGCGGCCGGCGAACAGGCCCGCCGCGTCCTCCCCTCCTTCGCCGAACGCACCACCGGTGACCTCGCCCTCGTCGGGCTCGCGGTTGACCGAGAAGCCGGTGGTATTGACCACCAGGCCGGCACCGGTGCGCTCGATCAGGTGATCGACGAAGGCGACGCAGGCGTCCTCCTTCAGCGAGGCCACCGCCACCGCCAGCGGCGCCAGGCCCTCGGCCTCGAGCGCCGCGATCAGGCCGTCCAGCACCGCGGTGTTCGCCCCCTGCAGATGGCTGCGATAGAACAGCAGCAGGCAGACGGGACGCGCGGGATCGCGCTGCGCCTCCCAGTCCGCCAGGGTCGCTTCCGGCCGTGCCGGCAGGTAAAGCAGCGCATGGGGGATCGCCCGTGGCTCGCCCCAGTCGAGCGGCGCCGCCGCGCTCTGTTCCAAGCCCAGATGTTCCGCGCCGACGAAGCGCAGCAGCTGCTCGGCGTTGTCGGCGCCGCCCTCGCGCAGGTAGCGCCATACCCGACGGGCCGATTCGAACGGCACGCTGGAGGCCTCCAGCAGGGCATCGTCGGGAGCGTCGCAGCCCGGCACCAGGATCAGCTGCCGCTCGGGGTCCGCCGCCGCCCAGGCCCGCAGGCGATCGAAGCCGTACTGCCAGTAGGCGCTGCCGCCGAGCAGCGAGACGATCACCAGCCGCGCCTGGTCCAGCACCCGATCCTCGTAGAGGTCATAGGCGGCCGGCTTGACCAGGTTCATCCAGTTGGCGAGGCGCACCGAGGGATAGGCGTCGCCCAGCCGCTCGGCCGCCTGGGCCAGCGCCGACAGGCTGCTGTCGGCGGCCGACAGGATCACGACCTCGCCGGGCGACTGCTGCAGGTCGACGATGCCCTCGTCGTCGACGAAGCCTCCGGGCTTGGCGGCGAACAGGTGCATCAGGCGGGCGTCGCGCTCTCGGCGCCGGCCAGGGTGGCCTTCAGGACCTCGCGGTCCAGGTGCCGGCCGATGATGACCAGCTCGGTGTGGCGCGGCTCGTCCCGCGCCCACAGCCGGTCAAAGTAGCCGTCCAGGCGCTCGCCGACGGCCTGGATCACCCGGCGCATGGGCTTGCCGGGAATCGCCGCGAAGCCCTTGGCGCGATAGATTTCGTGTTCTTTCAGCAGCGCGGCCAGGCGCGCCTCCAGGGCCTCGGCGTCGACCTCGCCCAGGCGGATCACCAGGCCGTCGAAGTGATCGTGGGCGTGATCGTGATGGGCGCCCTCGGCGTGGTGGCGATCGTGGTGGTTGTCGATGCGGTCGATGCCCTCCTCGCTGGCCGCGCCGATGCCCATCAGGGCCTCAAGACGGGCCGGGTCGTCGGCCAGGCTCGGGTCGATAAACAGCGTCTTCACGGACTCGGGGACCTTGTCGGCCACCAGCGCCTCGACCCGATGGCGCTCGTCCTCGGTCAGCAGATCGCTCTTGCTGACCAGCACCAGGTCGGCGGCGCTCAGCTGGTCGTCCAGCAGCTCGCGCAGGCTGGGGTCGTGATCCAGGCTGTCGTCGGCGCGGCGCTGGGCCTCGACCTGGTCGACGTCGCTAGCGTAGCGGCCGGCGGCCACCGCCGGGCCGTCGACCACGGTGATGATGGCGTCGACGGTGCAGTGCTGGCGCACCTCCGGCCAGTTGAAGGCCTGCACCAGCGGCTTGGGCAGCGCCAGGCCGCTGGTCTCGATCAGGATGTGGTCGATGTCGTCGCGGCGCTCGACCAGCTTCTTCATCACCGGCAGGAACTCTTCCTCCACCGTGCAGCAGATGCAGCCGTTGGCCAGCTCATAGATGCCGCCGTCGTCGTCCAGTGCCACCGCCTCCTCGTCTTCACAGCCGATGGTGCAGCCACGCAGCAGACTGGAGTCGATGTCCTGCTCGCCGAACTCGTTGACGATCACGGCGATGCGCTTGCCGGTGATCCGGCGCAGAATGCCGGCCAGCAGCGTGGTCTTGCCGCTGCCGAGGAAGCCGGTCACCACCGTGGCGGGAATCTTGTCGAGTTTCATGCTTGGCATTCCTTGGTTTGATCGGGAGTCTGATCGAGCGTCTGGTCGAATCGAGAGACGTCGGCCTCGACCGCGGCCGCGCCGAACAGGCGGGCCACGGCGGCGGGGTTGTCGGGGAAGAACAGGTGCAGGTAGGACGCGGTCAAGCCTCGCGCGCGATAGATCGCCTCGCCCGGCGCGGGATGGCGCTGGCGGCGGCCGTGGGCGATGGGCTCGGGCGTGCCGCTGGCCTGGGAGCGGTGATGGGCGTGGCCGCGCACCGGCCCCTCGGGCAGCTCGGCGGTCTGCATGCCCTGGCAGCCTCGCCGCCCGCGCATGGCGCCGGCGCCGGGCAGCAGGCCCAGCATGGCGTGGGTCTCGCCGTCCTGGTCGGTCAAGGTCTCCAGGCAGTAGAGCAGCCCGCCACACTCGGCGAGGATCGGCAGATCGTCCTCGAAGGCCCGCTTGAGGTCGTCGCGCAGCGCGGCGTTGGCGGCCAGGCCTTCGGCGTGCAGCTCCGGGTAGCCCCCCGGCAGCCACAGGGCATCGCAGGCCGGCAGAGTCGTATCGGCCAACGGAGAAAAGAAGCGCAGCGTGGCGCCCATGCGCTCGAGCAGGTCCAGGTTGGCTTGATAGACGAAGCTGAAGGCGGCGTCCCACGCCACGGCGATGGTGCGGCCGGCCAGCCAGGCCGGCGGCGCGGAGGCATCAAGAGACACCGGGGTGAGGGCTACCGGCGGCAGCGCCAGCAGGGCCTCGGCCAGCCCTTCGGCGGCCAGCGCCTCGGCGCCGGCGTCGAAGCGCGCCTCCAGGTCGTCGCGAATCTCCTCGGCCTGGACCAGCCCCAGGTGGCGCTCGGGCAGCGCCAGGGCCGGATCGCGGGGCAGCGCCGCCAGCAGCGGCACGCTATCCGGCAGCGCCGCCTCAATCAGCTCGCGATGGCGGGGCGAACCGCAGGCGTTGGCGATCAGCCCGGCGATGCGCACGTCGTCGCGGAAGCCGGCCAGGCCGGCCACCAGCGCCGCCGCGGTCTGGGCCATGCCCTTGACGTCCATGACGATCACCATCGGCAGGCCGAACAGCGCGGCGAGATCGGCGCTGGAGGGCTCGCCGTCGAACAGCCCCATGGCGCCCTCGACCAGGATCAGGTCGGCCTCCCGGGCGGCCTCGAACAGCCGCTGGCGGCAGTAGGCCTCACCGGCCATCCACAGGTCGAGCGGGTCCACCGGCTGGCCGGAGGCCTGGGCCAGCACCCGCGGGTCCAGGTAGTCCGGCCCGGTCTTGAACACCCTCACCACCCTGCCCTGCCGGCGCAGCATCCGCGCCAGCGCCGCGGTCACGGTGGTCTTGCCCTGGCCCGAGGCCGGCGCGGCGACGAACACCGCCGGGCAGCCGACGGCATCGTCGTGCTCGTGCATCGCGTTCGCTTCCTTGACGTTCATGTCCGTGCCCATGCCATGGTCTCCAGGCCGGCCAACAGCCGGTAATCGGCGCCCAGCGCCCGAGCGATGTCGCGGCCGCGGCCGCGCTTCACGACGGCGGATTCGGTGTCGATGACCACGCAGTCGCCGAGCGGCGGCAGGCCGCCCAGCGGCTGGCGGGTGCGGCCATCGGTGATCAGATAGGTACGCACCTGCAGGCCGGCGTCCTGGCGGCGCCAGCGGCGAACCAGATGTGCCGCCTGCTGAACAGCCGCGCGCAGCGGCGTGCCGCCGCCGCCAGGCACGGCGTCGAGCCGTTCGAGCAGGTTCTTGGGCGCGCGGCGTCTTGGCTGGAGGGTCTCGATGCCGTCGTTGCCGAAGCCCAGCACCGCGATCTGCTCGCGGGCGGCGTAGGCCCGGCGGGCCAGCGCGTCGACCGCGCCCTTGGCCCGGCCCAGCAGGCGCCGGCCGAGGGTCGAGGCGGAGGTGTCCAGCAGCACGAGGTGCAGCATCGGCTGGCCAGAACGGGGGCGGTGATAGCGCAGGCGGCGCCAAGGGCGTCGACCGCGATGCTCGACCAGGGTCGCGAACCAGTCAGGCCGCGGCGCGGGATCGGCCGGCTCACTCTGTCGGCGATTCAGGCGACGATCCCGGCGGCGGCCCGCCTGACGGCCGGGACGCCGGCTGCTGGACGCGGCCGAGGCCGTCGCCGTCTTCGCTGGCGCAGCGGCGCCCTCGGGCAGCAACGGCATCGGCGTCGCGACACTCGGCTGCGCCACCGGCGGCATGGCGCCCCACTGACCCTGGGGCCGTGCATCGGCCCCGGGGGCCCGGGTGTCGTCGGAGACCGGCTTGCGTGAATCGTCGCCGCTGGCCCCGCCGCGGCCCGTCTCGCGCTCGCCGGGACCGTTCTTGCCGGACCCGCGCTCGCCAGGCCCGTTACTACCAGCACCTGAGTCGGAGCCGCCGCCGTTGTCGTCGGGGGCGACGGTGCGGCGGTGGGCCAGCACCCAGGGCTCGACGGCGTCGAGGTCCTCGCGCTCGACGCGCGCCGCGCCGCGCCAGGCCGCATGGGCCCGGGCGGCGCGGTGCCAGGTCACGTCGGCGCGCATGCCCTCGACCCCGGCGGCCTCGCTGCGCGCGGCGATATGCTCGTAGACCCAAGGCTCGGCCGTGATCCCGCCCAGCCGCTCGCGGGCCTCGGCCAGCCGCCGAGTCAGCGCCGCCTGCTCAGCCTCGTGGGCATCGACGAAGGCCCTGGAGTCGTGATCGAAGGCCTCGCGCTGGCGCAGGATCGCCACCCGCTCGGCCACGCCGGGGCTCGCCGCCTGCTCGACGCACAGGCCGAAGCGGTCGAGCAGCTGCGGGCGCAGCTCGCCCTCGTCGGGATTCATGGTGCCGATCAGGCTGAAGCGCGCGGGGTGGGCATGGCTCAGGCCGTCGCGCTCGACCCGGTTGACGCCGCTGGCGGCCACGTCGAGCAGCAGGTCGACCAGCGCATCCGGCAGCAGGTTGACCTCGTCGACATACAGCAGCCCGCCGTGGGCGCGGGCCAGCAGGCCTGGCTGGAAGCGCGCCTCACCCTCGGCGAGCACCCGCTGCAGATCCAGGCTGCCGGTCAGGCGCTCCTCGCTGGCGCCCAGCGGCAGGGTCACCAGCGACGGCCGCCGGCCCTCGGCATCCTCCGGCAGGATCGCCGCCAGCGCCCGGGCCAGGGTCGACTTGGCGCTGCCCCTGGGGCCGCTGATCAACACGCCACCGATGAAGGGATCGATGACGTTGAGCAGCAGCGCGGTCTTGAGCGCCGGCTGGCCGACGACAGCGACGAAGGGGAATTCGGGCACGGCGGTCATGGCATCGCCACCCGGCATCGGGCAGGCGCGACGAGAACACGACGGCGGGGACGCCACCGGTAGGAGGCATCGGGAAACGCAGGCATTTTGATCCTCTCGGTGCCCACCGCACCGCACTGGGATGACACGAAACGACAGGCCGGTCTCCGGGCTCGAAGGTGGCACTCGCCGGGGCATGGCCCTGGGTGTGGTGCCGTGATCCGCACCTTCCCGGCGGGTCGCCAGTGGTCATCGCGGATCGCGCTTCATTACCGTTGCGGGGGCAGCGCTGGGATCGGCCGTGGCCTCACCAGACTTCCCGATTATCCCCCAGATCGTCAGGGGCACCTGTCTTCGGAGACAGTATCGTAATGGACCGGTTACGCCCTGCGCAATCGTCGACTACCGCAGCCTCGAAGACCTTGCCGACACTATGAGTTATGTTATAACATTACTTTTTATATCGCTTAACGTCTTCCGCATCCGGGGCCACTATCCCGCGCCGAAGGGAGTGGAAAATGCACCGAAAATCGTGGCAATCTCCCAACGCCGGCCGCTCATGTCACCCACGCCACCTGGACACCATCGCATGACTCTCGCTCGCAAACTACTGGCAGCACTCACGCTCATCCCGGCATCATCCGCCTGGTCGGAGGCCACGCATTATCCGCTAACGCTGATGAATTGCGGGCGAGAAATTCACATTGATACTGCACCGAAACGCACCGTCACTATCGGTCAGTCGGCGACCGAAACGCTCTACGCCTTGGGCCTGGACAATCGCGTTGTCGGCACCTCGGTCTGGTTCACCCCGGTACTGCCGGAATTCCAGGAAGCCAACGCCGATATCGAGCGACTTGCCGACAATGACCCGAGCTTCGAAGGGGTGGTAAACCGTCGCCCTGGCCTGGTCGCAGCCCAGTACGAATGGCACGTCGGCCCCACCGGCAGCGTGGCCACCCGCGACCAGTTCCAGGATCTCGGCATCGACACCTACATCATGCCCGCAGACTGCGACACCAAGGACAATGCCACCGGCGGCGACGGCACTCGCACCGCCGCCTTCTCCACCGAATCGGTCTACAAGAGCATTCATGAACTGGCCGCCATTTTCGACGTCAATGATGCCGGCGATAAGCTCATTGATGAGCTGAAAGAGCGCGAGGGAAATGCCATTTCCCGCGCCGAGTCGCTGTCGCTTCCTGACGACCTTTCGGCGGTATTCTGGTTCTCTTCTCCCGACGACTCATCGGATCCCTACGTCGCCGGAAGGCTCGGCGCCCCCGGCTACATGATGGACAAGCTGGGCATCCAGAACGTCATCCAGTCGAACGAGGAATGGCCGACCGTGGGCTGGGAAACGATCGCCCGCGCCGACCCAGACATCATCGTGATCGCGACGATGGACCGCCGCCGCTATGCGGCAGACAGCGCCGAGACCAAGCGCGACTTCCTGCGCAACGATCCCGTGGCACAAGAGATGTCAGCGGTGAAAAATGGCCACATCATCGAGATGGATGCCCACGCCATGAGTGCGACGATGCGTACCGTCTACGGCTTGGAGACGCTGGTCGAGGCCCTGTCGATCCAGTCGTTCGATCGATGACTGACGCCGCTCGCTCCCTGACGTCGGCCACGGCGCCCTCCGGGTACTCCAAGGCCGCGCGCCCTGCCCGTCTCGGGCCTTCGGCACGCTCCGCATGGCACTGGTGCTGGCTGGCACCGCTGCTGCTGTTCGCCGCGGTGATGGCAGGCACCGCCATCGGCGAGACCGCGATTCCGCTCGATACCATTCTCAAGGTGCTGGCCAACCATATCGGCGGCGCAACCTTTGCGGTAGATCGCATCGACGCCGGCATCGTCTGGGAATACCGCCTGAGCCGGGCGATCCTCGCCGCCTGCTGCGGCGCCGGCCTGGCCTTGGCCGGGGTAGTGCTGCAGGCGCTGCTGCGCAACCCGCTCGCCGACCCCTTCCTGATGGGTATCTCCGCCGGCGCCTCCACCGGCGCCGTCTCGGTGGCCATCCTCGGCATCGGCGCCGGTACCCTGACGCTGTCACTCGGTGCCTTCGCCGGTGCCGGCCTGGCCTTCGGCCTGGTGGTGATGCTGGCCCACACCGCCGGCAGCGGCACCGGCGGCGGCCGCGCAACCCATGCCGCCGGCGCCATCATCCTCGCCGGCATCGCCGGCTCGCAGCTGTTCAATGCCCTCACCGCGCTGATCATCGCCAAGTCGGCGAGCGCCGAGCAGGCCCGCGGCATCATGTTCTGGCTGATGGGTAACCTCTCGGGCGTGCGCTGGAGCGACGTCGCCCTGGCGCTGCCCGCCGCTCTGACGGGCCTGGCGATCTGCCTGTGGTACCGGCGCGCCCTGGACGCCTTCACCTTCGGCGCCGACAGCGCCGCCTCGCTGGGCATCCCCGTGCGCCGGGTGCGTGGGGTGTTGATTGCCGCCATGGCGCTGGTCACCGCCGCCATGGTGTCCATGGTCGGCGCCATCGGCTTCGTCGGTCTGGTGATTCCCCATGCCATGCGCTTTCTCGTCGGCAGCCGCCATACCCGGCTAGTGCCGGCCTCGGCCCTGGCCGGCGCCGTCTTCCTGATCGGCTCGGACGTCCTCTCACGCATTCTGGTGCCGGGGCAGGTGCTGCCGATCGGCGTGGTCACCGCGCTGATCGGCGCCCCGGCATTCGCCGTGATCCTGGTTCGTGGCACGAGGGCACGATGAGACTGACAGCGGAACGGATCGACTGGACGGTGCATGGCCACAGGCTGCTGGGCAACGTCAACCTGACGGTGGAATCGGGCGAGACCTTCGGCCTGATCGGGCCGAACGGGTCCGGCAAGACCACCCTGATGCGCCTACTGGCCGGATTGCGCCGGCCGAAAGTCGGCCGCGTGCTGATGGACGACCGCCCCATGGCGGGGATGCCGCAACGTGACATCGCCCGGGCCATCGCCTTCGTCGAGCAGCAGGCAGATACCTTCGAGCGTATCCAGGTCCATCAGGCGGTCGCCCTGGGGCGCACCCCTTTTCTCTCGCCGCTGCACGCCTGGTCCGATCTGGACGACGCCACCGTGGCGCACGCCCTCGACGCCGTCGGCATGAGCCGCCTGGCGGATCGCCTGTGGCACACCCTCTCCGGTGGCGAACGCCAGCGCGTACACATCGCCCGCGCCCTGGCCCAGCAGCCCCGCGCCCTGCTGCTCGACGAACCCACCAACCACCTGGACATCCGCCATCAGCTGTCGATCCTGCGCCTGGTCGGGCAGCTGCCGATCACGGTGGTGATCGCCCTGCACGATCTCAACCAGGCCATGGACTGCGATCGCATCGGGGTGATGGACGGCGGACGCCTGATCGCCGTCGGCCCGCCCCGGGAGGTGCTGACCGTCGAGCGGCTGCGCCATACCTTCGGCGTGCACGCCGACTTCCTCGACGACCCCAGAGAGGGCCGATCGATGCTGCGCTTCCGCCACGCGCTCTAGGCAATGTCCGAGAACTGCCCTCGCTCGTCGGCTTTTCAGACACTGCCTAGGCCGCTACCCTGCCAAACTCCACGATGAGAGGGCTCGATATGCTCGACAAGAAAGCCAGCCGACAGATGGAGCGCAGGCTGACCCAGGCCCTGACCGGCGCCTGCGAGACCGCCAAGCCACTGCTGCCTGGCTTCGCCTGGCTGACTCACCTGGTGGACTACCGCTGCTTTCCCGACAGCATACGGGTGGTCTGGGTGTTCGAGACCCAGGACGACCTGGCTCGCGCCCTCAAGGGCGACGGCCGCCGGCGCATGCACGAGCTCACCGAGGCCGCGCTGTTCGAGGTGGACGTGAACGTTCGCGACATCGACGCCCATCTGGATGTCGACAGCGAAGAGGAGTGCCGCCGCGTGCACGGCGGCGATTGGGAACGTCGGCTGTCCATACTGGAGCGCCACTGAATGGCCAAGCGCATCGACAGCCCCTGCGTCTCGATCTGCCAGCTGAAGGGTGGGCTGTGCGTCGGCTGCGGTCGCACCACCGAGGAGATCACCCGCTGGCAGTCGATGAAGCGTCCGGAGCGCATGCAGACCAATCAGCGTGCGGCGCAGCGGCTGAAGAAGATCCGGAGCGACTGAGCGGCGCTTCAGCGTATGGGAACGAAAACGGGGGCGCCGTCTACCTCCACGCAAGTCAACGGCTGGTCGTAGAGCCGCTCCAGGGCGGCGGGCGCCAGCATGGCCTCGGCCGGGCCCCAGCAGGCCTCGCCGTCGGGGTAGAGCAGCAGCAGGTGGCTGCACCAGCGAGCGGCAAGGTTGAGGTCGTGCAGGCACATGATCACGCCTCGCCCCCGCTCGGCCTGCTCCGCGAGCAGCGTCATGATCGCCACCTGATGATGAAGGTCGAGGTGGTTGGTAGGCTCGTCGGCGAGCCAGAAGCGCGGCGACTGGGTCAGCACCGTGGCCAGGCTGACCCGCTGGCGCTCGCCGCCAGAGAGCGTCGCCAGCTCGCGCTCGGCGAGGTGCGAGAGCTCGAGTCGTTCGAGTGCCGACTCGGCCCGGGCGTGGTCATCGGGCCCTTCCTGGCGCCAGGGCGAGAGGAACGGATGGCGGCCGATCAGCGCGGTCTCGCGCACCGTGGCCGGGAAATCGTCGTGGCGCTCCTGGAACACCACGCCAAGGTGTCGGGCCAGCTCGCGGCGTCGCCGGCGGGCCAGCGGCCTACCGCCGAGGCTCACCTCCCCCGCCCGCGGCGGGCGCAGCCCGGCCAGGGTATGCAGCAACGTGGTCTTGCCGGCGCCGTTGGGCCCGAGCACCCCCCAGCGCTGGCCGGGCTCGATGGCGAGATCGAGCGCCCGACCGCCCTCGCGCCCCGGCACGTCGATGACCAGGCCTCTCGCTTCCAGGCCCTTTCCTTCCAGGCCCTTCGCCGCCGGGCCCGTCATCGTTGGCTCCGCTGCAACAGGTAGAGGAAGGTCGGCACCCCGATCAGCGCGGTGATCACGCCCACCGGCAGCTGCTGCGGGGCGATCAGGGTACGCGCCAGGGTGTCGGCCAGGGTCAGCAGGGTGCCGCCGGCCAGCAGGCTGGCCGGCAGGATCAGTCGCTGGTCGTTGCCTAGCCGCAGGCGCAGCATATGCGGCACCATCAGCCCGACGAAGCCGACGCTGCCGGCGGTGGTCACCGCCATGGCGGTGATGAAGCTCGCCAGCAGGTAGAGGGTCCACTCCAGCGGCCGCACCGCCACGCCCAGGGCAGCGGCCTGCAGCCCGCCCCGGGCCAGCACGTTGAGCGTGCGCCCCAGCGGCAGCACCACGGCCAGGCCCGCGGCGGCCGTCGCCAGCACCGGCCAGGGGCTGCCCGCGTAGGCGAGATCGCCCATCAGCCAGTAGAGCATGCCGGGCAGGCGCTCCACCGGGCTGACCGCCAGCAGGAAGGTGATCAGCGCGCCCCAGCCGGACGCCATCACCACCCCGGTGAGCAGCAGCCGAGTGGGCGTCCAGCTGCCGCCGCCATGGGCCAGGCCGAACACGATCAGCGTCGAGGCCAGCGCCCCGGCGAAGGCCGCGCCGCCCACCAGGGTAGCGCCCAGGCCGGCGAGCATGGCCAGCAGTGCGGCCACCGAGGCCCCGCCGGAAAGCCCCAGTACATAGGGGTCGGCCAGCGGATTGCGCAGCAGGATCTGCATCAGCGCCCCGGCCACCGCCAGCAGCGCCCCGGTGCCGAACGCCGCCAGCGACCGGGGCAAGCGGAGTTCGAGCACCAGGGTGCGATGCAGGGCCTCGCCGTCGCCGGCCAGCACCGACAGCAGCTCGCCGGGACCCAGGGAGACGCTGCCCAGCGCCAGAGCCACCAGTTGGGAAAGCAGCGCCGCCAGCGCCAGTACCCCCAGCGCGCCCGTGCCCGGCCGCCGGACGAGACGAGACGCCCTAGCGCCGCCCACGGGCCGTCTCCAGATGGGCGCACAGCGCCCGAGTGCCCTCGACCAGCCGCGGCGTGGCGCGCTGCACCAGGTCCGGGTCGATGAAGAACAGGTTGTCGCGACGCACCGCAGTCAGCTCGGGGAACGCGCGCCAGGCCTCGAGCCAGGAGGAATCGGCCTTGCCCATGCCGCCGGTGACGATGACCTCGGGATCCCGGGCCAGCACCGCCTCGCGGGCGATGCGCGGCACCAGCGGCGCCTCGTCGGCGAACAGATTCTCGCCGCCGCACAGCGCCAGGGCATGGCTGATCCAATGCTCGCCGTTGACGGTCATCAGCGGCTGCTCCCAGACCTGGTAGAAGACCGGCACCGGGGCGGCGTCGGCATAGCGGCGTCGAAGCTCGGCCACCTCGTCGCGCAGCCGCGCGGCCGCGTCATGGCCCTCGACCTCGCTGCCGGCCAGCGACCCGAGACGCTCCAGGCTCGCGGCGATGGCGGCGAAGTCCTCGGCATCGGAGAAATACACCGGCAGGCCGAGCGTGGGCAGGCGATCGATCTGCTCGCGAGGATTGCCCCCGGCCCAGGCCACCACCAGGTCAGGCTCGAGGGCCAGCAGCGCCTCGAGATCGAGGCGGTCGTAGCTGCCCACCCGGGGCAACGACTCGGCCGCAGGCGGGTAGTCGCTGAAGCTGACCGCCCCCACTACCCGCTCGCCGGCGCCGGCGGCGAACAGCAGCTCGGTCACGCCGGGCGACAGCGCCACGATGCGCCGCGCCGGGGCATCCAGGCAGACCTCACGCTCAGCGTCGTCGGTGACGCAGACATCGGCGGCGGCCTGGGCCGGCACGAGACCCGCCAGCCCCAGTCCGACCAGCAGGCCCGCGCTGCGGCCCCACCCCCGGGCCAGCGCCATGGTTCGTTGCATGCCAGCTTGCCAGGACATCAGCCGCCGAAGCTTACGCTGAGGAAGGCCGCGCGCCCGGCGTCGCGATAGGCGTAGTCGTTGAAGCTGTCGTAGGTGGTGACGTACTCCTTGTCGAAGACGTTCTCCAGCATCAGTCGAGCCGACCAGCCCGGGGCGAAGTCCCAGCCGGCGCGCAGGTTGAGAATGCCGAAGCCGGGCAGGCGCTGCTCGTTGTCCACATCATTGTAGCGATGTCCCTGGGCGATCCAGGAACCGCCGAGCGTCCAGTCGCCCAGCGCCCGGTCGGCGTCGAAGCGCAGGCTGCGCGAGGCACGGCGCACCAGGCGCTTGCCGGTCTCGCGGTTCTCCGGGTCGGTGTAGGTCAGGGCGGCACGCAGCGTCCAGTCGTTGACGTCGGCGCCGGTGGCGATCTCCACGCCGCGGATGCGGGCCCGGTCGACGTTGAAGGGGGCGAAGCGGCCGTTGCGCAGGGTGTTGGCGATCATGTCGTCGATCTCGGTGCGGTACAGCGCCAGGTCCCAGAAGCCGCGGCCGAGCTGACCGCGCAGGCCGAGTTCGATGCTCTCCGAGTGCTCCGCCTCGAGATCGGGATTGCCGAAGTTGGGGAAATAGAGCTCGTTGAAGGTCGGCGCGCGGAAGGCGGTGCCGTAGCTGGCGCGCAGGGTATGGATCTCGTCGAGGGCATAACCCAGCGCCAGGCTGCCGGTGACCTCCTCGCCGAAGGCCTCGTTGTCGTCGTGGCGCAGAGCGGCCTGCACGGAGAACGGGGAGAAGTCCAGCAGCGCCTGGCTGAACACGGCCAGGTTGTCGCGGCTGTCCTCGACGTAGGCGGTGGTGCCGGAGACGTCGTCGCGGGCGTACTCGGCGCCGGCGACCAGCTGGTGGGGCCCCAGATCCAGGGTGTTCTCCCAACGGGCGGTGCGCGTGCGGGTGTCAATCACCGAATCGCCGAAGTCGTCGTGGTTGTCGCTCTCGTCCCGGGCCTCGCTCAGCGTCAGGCGGCTGCCCCAGGCCTCGGTGATCGGCAGCTCGCCGTAGACTCCGGCCACCTGCTGGGCATAATCGGTATCGCCGCCCACGAACTCGGTGTTGCCGCGGGAGCGCAGCCCCACCAGGCCCAGCTCGGCGCCGCCGGCGAAGGTATGAGAGAGACGCACCAGGCCGGTGGTGTTGTCGTAGCTCTTGTCGCCCTGGCCGTCGACGATCTCGTAGCCGTTGCTGTCCAGATGGCTGGCGGCGACGTGATAGCGAGTGCCGCCCTCGCCGCCGGACAGCGCGGCGCTGCCCCGCCGGGTATCGAAGCTGCCGCCACCCAGGGTGACGCTCGGTGTCGGTTCGCCCTCGCCCCGGGGGGTGAACAGCTGGACCACGCCGCCCACGGCATCGGCGCCGTAGAGGCTGCCCCGCGGGCCGCGCACGACCTCGACGCGCTCGAACATGCGCGGGTCGAGGAATTGCCAGGCCGGGCTACCGAGCGTCGCGGAGCGCAGCCGGATGCCGTCGATCATCAGCGGCGTGGATTCGCTGCCGGTACCGCGCAGATAGACGCTGCTGGTCTTGCCGAAGGCGCCGTTGGAGGAGACGTCGACGCCAGGCCGGGCACGCAGGATGTCGGTGATGCCCTTGGGATCCTGACGGCGCAGGGCTTGCTCGTCGATGACGGTGACCGAGGCCAGGCTCTCCTCGGCGGTGCGCGGCGCCAGGGCGGCGGTCACTACCAGCGGGTTGAGCGTCTGTGAGGCGGCATCGTCCGCCGCGGCGGTCGTCTCGCCCTGGGCCTGCACGGCCAGCGGCAGCGCGGCCAGGGCGAAGGCCAGGCCGCGGGAGGAATGGGGCTTGTTCATGGGAATCCTTGCTCACCGTGCTCACCCGCACGGCTTCTCGGTTTTTATCGCGCCACGAGGCCATCCGGCCCATCGCGGCATTGGCTCCCAGGCCGGTCTCCGGGCTGACGAGCGAGGCGCTGCTGCGCCTCTCCACCGCCGCCTTCCCGTGCATGGCACAGTGGCATTGTGGCGGTGTGTGACTCGATCACCGTTGCGGGGGCAGCGTCGGACTGGATCACCGACTTCCCGTTTCAACCCGGCCCGTCGTGGGGGCCTGGCGCCGGATCGGAGGGCGCCTGGGTCACCTGAGAGTGCGCGTAAGCTAGCAATCGCCTACCGGGGCGTCAACGCGGCGCGGGCCCTCACAGCCTACGCGCCAACCCGTGGCGCACATACCAGACCGATTCGGCGCGGGCGGCGGCGTCCTGGGCCAGCCAGCCGGCCAGGTCGCGCAGGCGCCGGTCCGCCGCGTCCATGGGCACGATGCCGCGCCCCATCTCGGGCAGGATCAGCACGGTCTCTCCCCTCGCCTCGCGCTCGGCGTCCCTCAGCCTGTCGAGCGCCGCGACCAGCCGCGCGCGCAGCCGGTCGTCGTCGGACTCGTCCGCCAGGACCGCTTCCAGCCAGTCCGTCCAGCCGGTCAGCACCCGCACCGCGCCCGAGCGCAGGTCTTTCTCACAGCCTTCGAGCCCGGCCTCGTCGACCCGAGACCAGGCGGCATCGGGGAAGCGCGCGGCTACGAGGTCGCGCTTGCCGGCGCAGGCACCGCCGATGAAGAGCTGCATGACCAGACGTCCTCCTCGCGTATGAAGGTGAAACACCGCCCCTGGGCCTGGCCGACCACGCCGTCCCAGAAGTTCGCGTTCTCCAGGCGACGGCGCAGCTCGCGGATGGCGCCGCCGTGGCTGACCGCCAGCACCCGGCGATGGCCGGCCTCGCGTGCCTCGGCCTGCACGTCCACGAGCCAGGCCGAGAGCCGCGCCCAGAGGTCGTCGGCGGACTCGCCGCCGGGCGTGGCCAGCCGCCCCTGGCTATCGACCCAGGCGCGATAGCCGGGATCGTCCTTGAGCTCGTCCCAGGTTTGGCCCTCGTAGTCGCCGAAGGCCAGCTCGCGCAGCCGGGCATCGAAGCGCGGCGCCCCTTGTTCTCCCTCGCGCTCCCTACCCTCCAGCACATGGGCCAGGGTCTGGCGGCAGCGCGTCAGGTCGCTGCAGTGCACGGCGTCAAAGGCGACGTCGGCCAGCGCCTCGCGCAGCCGGTCGAGGTCCGGCTCGGCCTCCGGCAGCAGCAGCGGGATGTCGCGATGGCCCTGGTAGCGGCGCTCGCGGTTCCAGCACGTCAGGCCATGACGAACGACCACCAGCTCCAGGCGATCAGCAGCAGCCATAGTTCTCCTCCCTCGATGGCGGCGCCGACGATGTCGCCGTTGATGCCGCCGAAGGCCCGGCGCACCGCCCGGCCGTAGATGATGACGAAGCCCGTAAGACCGGCAAGCAGCCAGGCTAGCAACCAGGTCGGCCCGGGCACGAAAAACAGACACGCCAGCGCCGGCAGTGAGGCCAGCACCAGGTCGCGCCGGCCGAGGCTCTGCTGCCAGGCGTGGGCCAGGCCCTCGGCGCGGGCGGCGGGCTGGCTCACCAGCAGGCCGACCGCGGCCAGCCGGCCCAGTGCCACCACCGGCACCAGCCACCAGGGGCTCGCCCCGGCGGCCAGCAGCGCCCACAGCAGCGCCGCCTTCCAGGCCAGTTGGAAGACCAGCGCCAGCACGGCGAAGCTGCCGACCTGCGGGTCCTTCATGATCGCCCAGCGCTTCTCCAGTGGCGCATTGCTGCCGAGCGCGTCGGCCAGGTCCATCAGGCCGTCGAGATGCAGCCCGCCGGTCAGCGCTACCCACAGGCTGAGCAGCGCAAGCGTCAGCAGCGGCAGAGGGACCATCTCCTCGAGCAGCGTGCCGGCGACGGCCAGGATCGTCCCGACCAGCGCGCCGACCAACGGATAGGCCCGTGCCGCCCAGCGCCGGGTGGCCGGCGTCCAGGGGCAGGACAGCGGCACCGGCAGCCGGGTCAGGAACTGGAGGGCCAGCAGCGCGCCGAAGCCCGCATCCTTCATGGGGTATCTCCTTTCCACTCGATGGCGCGGCCGGTCACCACCTCGATCACCCGATCCGCGGCCGCGGCCAGGTCGCGATGCAGGGCCTGCAGGAAGGCCAGGTAGCGCCACACCAGGGCGTCGCGGGGCGCCACGTCCTCGTTGAGGTCGTTGGAAACCACCACCAGGGCGAGGTCGCGCCGGCGCGCCTCGGCGAGTCCGGCCGAGAGCATCGCCCGGCCCTCGGCCTCCGGGAGGCCGGCCTCGAACATCACCCGGCTGGCCCACAGGGTCAGGCAGTCGAGCAGCACCGTGCTGCCCCTGGGCATGGCGGCGAGCGTCTCAGCGAAGGCCAGGGGCGGCTCGTGAGTCAGCCAACCCTCGCCGCGCTCGCGGCGGTGGCGTTCGATGCGGGCGGTCATCTCGGCGTCGCCGGCCCGGGCGGTGGCGAGATAGTGGCGCTCGCCGCCGCGGGCGGCCTGCCATTCGCCGACCAGCGCCTCGGCCACCCCGCTCTTGCCGGAGCGCGCCCCGCCGGAGACGAAGGCGATCATGACCGCCTCCAGGCCGCCAGGGCCTCGAGCAGCCGGGCGTTGTCCTCGCTTGAACGCAGCGCCAGGCGCAGCCAGGCGCCGTCGAGGCCGGGGAAGCCGTGGGTATGGCGGGCCAGCAGGCCGCGCTCGAGCAGGAAGGCGAACAGCGCCCCGGCCTCGCTGGCATCGTCACCGCCGCGCAGCAGCAGGAAGTTGGCATGGGTCTCGGGCACCGTATAGCCCAGCGCCCGCACGCGTTCGGGCAGA
Source organism: Halomonas sp. B23F22_20 (assembly GCF_043496985.1). Taxonomy (NCBI): domain Bacteria; kingdom Pseudomonadati; phylum Pseudomonadota; class Gammaproteobacteria; order Oceanospirillales; family Halomonadaceae; genus Halomonas; species Halomonas sp. B23F22_20. The sequence goes on along the minus strand of NZ_JBIEKH010000015.1, from coordinate 46,450 downwards.
TCGCGCTCGGCGGCAAGCCAGGCCCGGGTGCGGGCCAGATAGTCACGGTCGGCGAGCAGCGGCGCCGCCAGCGCCAGGGCCAGGGCGTTGATGCTCCATGGCATCTGCAGCGCGGCGAGCTTCGCGACGGCCTCGGGGGCGCCGAGCAGGTAGCCGAGCCTGAGCCCCGGCACGTCGAACAGCTTGGTCAGCGAGCGCAGCAGCAGCAGGTTCCTCGAGCGCTCGAGCAGAGGGGTCAGCCGCTCCTCACGCTCGGTGAAGTCGATGAAGGCCTCGTCCACCACCAGGGTGGTGCCGGTGTCGTCGGCCCTCGCCAGCAGCCGCGCGACGTCGGCGCGGGGAATCAGTGTGCCGCTGGGATTGTTGGGCCGGCACAGGAAGGCGATGTCGACGCCGGCCAGGGCGGCCTCGGCGGCATCGATATCCAGCCGGAACGTCGGGGCTTCCAGCGCCAGCCGATCGACGTCGATGCCGTGCCGGCGAGAGGCCAGGGCGTACTCCGAGAAGCTGGGCTCAATCACCAGCGCCCGGCCGCCGGCATGCCACGCCGCGGCGAGGTGGATCGCCTCGATGCCGCCGTTGGTGACCAGCACCCGCGCCGGGGCCACGCCGTCGTGGGCGGCGATGGCGCGGCGCGCCCGGTCGTCGTCCGGGTCCGGATAGCGGGAGAGCGACTCGTCGGCGCCGGCCAGCCAGTCGCCCAGCCAGGTCGGGGGCCCAAGCGGGTTGAGGTTGGCGCTGAAGTCGATCACCGGATGATCGGCGGGCAGGCCGTGACGCGCCAGCAGCGGCGCGATGCGCCCGCCGTGGGCCGGCCAGTCCGGCGTGTTCTTCGCGTCCGTTCTCGCCGGTGGTGTCATGCCAGCCACTCCTTCAACAGCACCAGGGGCGCCAGCAGCGCCAGCACACCTAGCCAGCCGCCGTGCATATGACGGATGGCGCGCTCGATATGGGAGACGGTCAGCGGCTCCAGGGCGCGGCCGAAGACGGCGCGATGCGAGGGGCGCCCATCGTAGTGGTTGAGCCCGCCGAGCCGCACACCCAGCAGGTGCGCCACCATCGCCTCCGGCCAGCCGGCGTTGGGGCTGGGATGACGCGGCGCCTCGCGGCGAGTCGCGGCCATGGCGCCCTTGGTGCGGCCGCCGACGACAAGGCGCGCTGCGAGCCACATGGCCAGCGCCGTGAGCCGCGCCGGCACCCAGTTGACGGCGTCGTCCAGGCGCGCCGAGGCGCGGCCGAAATCCTCGAAGCGCGGGCTGCGATAGCCGACCATCGAATCCAGCGTATTGACCGCCTTGTAGGCCAGCGCCAGGGGCGCGCCGCCGAGCAGCGCCCAGAAGAGCGGCGCGGTGATGCCGTCCACGGTGTTCTCGGCCACGGTCTCCACCGCGCCCCGGGCGAGCCCGGCCTCGTCCAGCGCCTCGGTGTCGCGGCCGACGATCCTCCCCAGCGCGCGGCGAGCCGCCGGCAGGTCGCCGCACTTGAGCGGCGCGGCCACCGCTCGGGCCGCCTCGGCAAGCCCGCGGGTGGCCAAGGCCGTGGCCAGCAGGATGAGCTCGGCGGCCAGCGACAAGCCGGTAGATATCCAGGCCAGCGCCGTCAGCAGGCCCCAGGCCAACGCCCAGGTACCGACGGGTACGACCAGCGCCAGCCAGAGGCCCCGCCGCCGCCGGGCCTCGGCGGAGCCGTGATTCCAGGCGCGCTCGAGCCGAGCGATCACCCGGCCGATGCCGACGACAGGATGGGGCAGCCAGGGGGGATCCCCCAACGCGAGGTCGATGATCAGCGCCACGCCGATCAGCGCCAGCAGTTCCCAGGACAGCGGATCCAGCGTCATGACGCGCCCTCCCCGGCCGCCAGGGATTCGCGCACGGCGCGATAGACCGCGGCGCCGATCGCGCGGCCGAGGCGCGTGCCCGAGCCGGCATAGGGCGTCGGCGCGCCGCGCTGGGTGGCGACGATGGCCAGGCAGTCGGTGGAGGTGCCGGTGGCCGGGGTGCCGTGCTCGGGATCGCGCACCCCGTCGGCCGCCAGGGCCTGCACCTTGGCCTCGGTGGCGGAGAGCGCGGCGTTGACCAGGGCGCCGTCGGTGAGGTGGCCGTCGACGAACACCAGCACATTGATGGTGCCCGCGACCAGGCGCGGATCGCCGCTCGCCGGCGCGGTGATGTCCACGGCGTTGCCCACCCCGGCGGTGACCGCCGCCAGCACCCGAGGCTTGCCATCCGCCTCGTCGACATCGACCGGCACCAGCGCCAGATGCGCCAGCGGCACCGCGGTCATCATCGCCAGGGCCTCGTCTCTTTTCTCGGCCCGGCCCTCGCCTCTTTTCTCGGCCCGGCCCTCGCCTCTTTCCTCGGCCCGGCCCTCGCCTCTCTCCTCGGCCCAGCCCGCGCCTCTGCCCTCAAGCAGGCCGCGCGCGGCAAGCCAGCGGCGCAGGTCTTCCGACGGGGCCCGGCCATCGTAGTCCCTGTCGACGTAAAAATTGCAGAAGTCGCGGGCCCAGCCGAGCCCTTCCCCGACCAGGGCGTTGCTGAGGGTGCGCAGCGGCGTGGGATACCGAAAGTGCAGGCAGCCGGCCTCGGCGACGAGGCTCAGGCCGTCGCCGAAGGCCAGCGTCCGAGAGGCCGGCCCGTGGTGCCGGCAAGGGTCATGGCGAAGGGCGTGACGCAAGGGGGCATCCATCGGCATCAAGCCCCCTCGCGATCGTCGACCCCGGCGCCGTCGAAGGTGGCCATCTCGGCCAGCATCGCCGTGGCCGCCTCGAGCAGCGGGAACGCCAGGGTCGCGCCGCTGCCCTCGCCCAGGCAAAGCTCCATGGCCAGCAGAGGTTCGGCGTCCAGCGCCGCCAGGGCGTGGGCGTGACCGGGCTCGTGGGAGCGATGACCGAAGATCAGGTAGGGGCGCAGCGCCGGGTCGAGCCGGCAGGCGGTCAGCGCGGCCACCGTGGCGATGAAACCGTCGACGAGACAGGGAAGACGCCTGGCCGACGCTTCCAGGTAGGCCCCGGCCATGGCGGCGATCTCCAGCCCGCCTAGCCTGGCCAGCACGTCCAGCGGATCGTCGGGATCAGGCGCGCGCTCGGCCAGGGCCGCCTCGATCACCGCGCGCTTGTGGGCCAGCGCCTCGCCGGCCACGCCGGTGCCAGGGCCGACCAGCTCGGCGACGGGTTCGCCGGTCAGCGCTGCCAGCATGGCGCTGCTGGCGGTGGTGTTGGCGATGCCCATTTCGCCGGCGATCAGGCAGCGGCAGCCCGCCTCTGCGGCGCGCTCGGCGGCGCGCCGGCCGGCGGCGATGGCGGCCAGGGCCTGGTCGCGGGTCATGGCGTTCTCGCGGGCCAGGTTGGCGGTGCCGGAGCGGACGCGATCGTGGACCACGCCATCATCGGGCAGCTCCCCCGCCACGCCCACGTCGACCACCTCGAGCCTCGCGCCGATGCGCCGCGCGAAGGCATTGATAGCCGCCCCGCCGGCGACGAAATTGGCCACCATCTGACCGGTAACGGCCTGGGGGAAGGCCGAGACGCCCTCCGCCGCTACGCCGTGGTCGGCGGCGAACACCACCACCCCGGGCGGGCCGACCCGCGGGAAATCCTCGCCGGTGATCGCCGCCAGGCTCACCGCCAGGGACTCCAGACGGCCGAGGCTGCCGGGGGGCTTGGTCAGGGTGTCGAGATAGCGGGCCACGCGCCCGGCACAGGGGGTGTCGGGCGCGGGAATGGGCGGCATGGCATCGGTCACGGGGCGTCTCCGGGCGTCCTTGGCGAGGCGCCCATCCTACCAGAGGCCCCGGCAAGGCGGAGGCCCATCGGCCGCCGCCCGCTCGGGCGGGCTCCCCATGCCCCTGGCGCGAGATCCCCCTAGAGGTGTCCGGGATTGCGCAGCTTGCGCTCTTCGGCGGGCGGCGGTGTCCATTCGTAGAGCCAGGTCTCGGTCAAGGGTTGATCGCCGCGCTTCAGGTAGAGCCGCAGGGTGATGGGCTCGGTGCCATCGTCGGGGGGCACCACGTCGAACCTGGCGCGGTAGCCATCGATGGCGTCTAGCGGGCGGGCCGAGGCGATCTCGACGCGCCCGTCGGAGGCGTCGATGACGGGTTCGACCTCGGCATCCTCGCCCAGCGGCAGCGGCCCGCCCGCGAAGTCGACCACGAAGCGCCGACTGTAATAGTCGCGACGCTGGCCGACCACGCCGCCGAGCCCGGTGCGGGTCGCCACGCAGCGCGCCAGCGACGGCCGCGCGGGCGAGGTGTCGCACCAGCTGAGCCGATAGCCGAACAGCAGCTCCTCGCCGGGCTCGGCGGGCCTGGCCGGGTTCCAGAAGGCGACAATGTTGTCGAAGGTCTCGTCGAGGGTGGGCAGCTCGACCAGCTGTATCGACCCCTCGCCCCAGTCGCCCTTCGGCTCGACCCAGACGCCGGGCCGCCGGTCGTAAAAGACGCCGTCGTCCTGGTAATGGTCGAAGTCGCGATCCCGCTGCAGCAGCCCGAAGCCGCGTGGCGAGCGGTCGCCGAAGGCGTTGAAGCGCAGCCGATCAGGATTGGCGAGCGGTCGCCATAGCCATTCGCCGTTGCCCGAATGGATCGACAGGCCATCGGAGTCGTGGATCTCCGGCCGCCAGTCCCAGTCGGCGCCGCGATCGTTCTCGCCGACCATGTACATGCTGGTCAGCGGCGCCACCCCGAGCCGCTCGATGGTGCGCCGCGGATAGAGGGCGGCATCGATGTCCATGACCACGCCCTCGTCCTCGGTGATCACGAAGCGGTAGGCGCCGGTGACGCTGGCCGATTCGAGCAGCGCATGGACGATGACCCGCGCCTCGCCGCCCTCGGGGCGCTCCAGCCAGAAGCGGGTGAAGTCGGGGAACTCCTCCTCGCCGGTCGCGGTGGCCATGTCGATGGCCAGGCCGCGGGCCGACATGCCGTACTGCAGGGAGTCGCTCACCGCCCGGAAGTAGCTGGCCCCCAGAAAGGCGGCGACGTCGCGCTGCCAGTCGTCACGATGGTGGAGCCGGAACCCGGCGTAGCCCAGCCCCTCGGGCAGGCGCTCCGATTCGATGCCCGACTCGCCGAAATCGAAGCGCTCGGCGGCGTAGGCGAGCTCATGGGCCCGGCCCTCGACGACCTCGTAGATGCGCACCGGCGTCCGGTAATGGAGCCCCAAATGGAACAGCTGGGCGCGGAAATCCGTTCCCGGGTCCCCGGCCCACAGCGCCCGCTCGGGCCGATAGCGGATCGCCTGGTAGGCGTCCCAGTCGAGCCCCCGGATCGGCGCGGGCAGCTCGATAGCATGTTCACGCGGCGGTCGGGCGGATAGCTCCCGAGCCAGCCCCTTGAGCCAGGCATAGTCGAAGGGCTCGCCGTCACCGCTCGGCCGAGCCTCCCGCGTCGCCGCCAGCACGGTGCCCATCGGCAGCAGGCCGCTGCCGCCGAGTGCCCCGGTGAGTTTGAGGAAATCGCGTCGCTTCATAACGGGTTCCTTGTCAGTGGCATCCATCACGGCCCCGGGCTCGCCCTGGGCGCCCTCGCGTCCGTGTGGAACCCCGCACCCCCTTCCGAGTTCCCCGACCCACGCTTTGCCGCCAGGACGCGGGACACATATACTGTACATAATTACAGAAAAGGAGCCCGACATGGCGATGCCTCCCCACCGCCAAGGCTCCCTGGAAGCTGCGCGGCAGCAACCCGTCATCGCGCTATACCACTCGCTGGGGAGAGTAGCTCGAGGTCGAGGCATGAGCCCGCGGCTGGATGCCGAACCGAGCTGACGCGGCCGGTCGACGGGGCGTGTAGATAGCCACGCGGTCCGGCACGTACAATGCGCCCTCCACTTTGGTCGAAGCCCCTTGTCGTGCCGGCCCAAGTCTCTCATTCATGTTCCTCCCGCGAGATACTCCGACGTGCTCTCTACCGCCAACATCACCATGCAGTTTGGCCCCAAGCCGCTGTTCGAAAACGTTTCCGTCAAATTCGGCCAGGGCCACCGCTACGGCCTGATCGGGGCCAACGGCTGTGGCAAGTCGACCCTGATGAAGATCCTTGGGGGCGACCTCGAGCCGACCAGCGGCCAGGTGATGAAGGACGCCACCACTCGCCTGGGCAAGTTGCGCCAGGACCAGTTCGCCTTCGAGGACGAACGTGTCATCGACACCGTCATCATGGGCAACGAAGAACTCTGGCGCGTCGCCGCGGAGCGTGAGCGCATCTACTCGCAGGCCGAGATGAGTGAAGAAGATGGCATGGCGGTCGCCGATCTCGAGGTCCGTTTCGCCGAACTCGATGGCTATACCGCCGAGGCCCGTGCCGGCGAACTGCTGCTGGGCCTGGGCATTCCCCTCGAGCAGCACGACCAGCCGATGAGCGTTGTCGCGCCAGGCTGGAAGCTCCGCGTGCTGCTGGCCCAGGCGCTGTTCAGCGACCCCGACGTGCTGCTGCTCGATGAGCCGACCAACCACCTCGATATCAACACGATTCGCTGGCTGGAGGACATCCTCAAGGCACGCTCGTCGACCATGATCATCATCTCCCACGACCGCCACTTCCTGAACAGTGTCTGCACGCACATGGCGGATCTGGACTACGGCGAGCTGCAGCTGTTTCCGGGCAACTACGACGAGTACATGACCGCCGCCACCCAGGCACGCGAGCGCCTGCATGCCGAAAATGCCAAGAAGAAGGCGGAAATCGCCGAACTGCAGCAATTCGTCAGCCGCTTCTCGGCCAATGCCTCAAAGGCCAAGCAGGCCACGTCGCGGCAGCGCAAGATCGACAAGATCCAACTCGAGGAGATCAAGCCCTCCTCGCGCGTCAGCCCCTTCATTCGCTTCGAGCAGAACAAGAAAATCCATCGCCAGGCGCTCTCGGTGGAAGATCTCTCCAAGGCCTGGGGCGATAACGTACTGTTCGAGCGACTCGGCCTGCGCGTCGAGGCCGGCGAACGGATCGCCATCATCGGCCCCAACGGCATCGGCAAGACCACCCTGCTCAACTGCCTGGTGGGCAGCATGACGCCGGATGCCGGCGAAGCCAGATGGACCGATGCGGCCGAAGTCGGTTACTTCGCGCAGGACCACGCGGCGGACTTCGAGGGCGGCGAGACGCTCTTCGAATGGATGCAGCAGTGGACGACCGGCGGTGAGCAGACCGTGCGCGGTGCACTAGGCCGGATGCTGTTCTCCAATGACGACATCGGCAAATCCGTGAAGGTCATCTCGGGTGGCGAACAGGGGCGCATGCTGTTCGGCAAGCTCATCCTGCAACAGCCCAATGTGCTGATCATGGATGAGCCCACGAACCACCTGGACATGGAGTCCATCGAAGCGCTCAATCTGGCACTAGAACACTATGCCGGCACGTTGATCTTTGTCAGTCACGACCGGGAATTCGTCGGCTCGCTGGCCACGCGCATCATCGAGATGAAAGACGACGGCATCGTCGATTTCAGTGGCAGTTATGACGATTACCTGCGCAGTCAGGGTGTTCCCGGATAAGTCTCCCCTTGCGCCGTCGTGATGGGTGGCGCCCGCCGCCCATCCGTCAGCCCCCGCCTCATCGGCACAGCCCTTCCACGACTCGACCCCTAGCGTCCCCTGCGCGACGGCAAAGGCGTCGCTCAGCAACGTCGAAGCGCTCGATCGCGTAGACGAGCTCCCCGGCCAACGCTTTGTCGTGATGACGGGAGACCCCTACACTGTACATATATACAGAAAAGGAGCCCGACATGGCGACGCCTCCCCGGGACGCCCTGGTCCGCAAGGGCCGAGGCGCCACCTTCGATCCCGAAAATCGCTTCGCGCCGACGCGGGTAGAGGCCGTGGACGACGGCTGGTGGCAGGACGCCGTGCCCGAGCGGCTGGCCAACGAGGTTGCCGAGGAGCGGTCGCGCAGCGCGCTGGCCTGGAACCGTTCGCCGGACCTGCCCTTCGACCGCTCGCTGAACCCCTATCGGGGCTGCGAGCACGGCTGCATCTACTGCTATGCCCGCCCCAGCCACGCCTACTGGGACCTCTCCCCCGGGCTCGACTTCGAGACGCGGCTGATCGCCCGCCACGGCCTGGTCGAGCGACTCGAGGAAGAGCTGGCCCATCCCGGCTATGTGTGTCGTCCGATCAACCTGGCCGGCAACACCGATGCCTACCAGCCCCTCGAGGTCGAGCGCCGCACCACGCGGCGCCTGCTGGAATGCCTGCTCGCCTGCCGCCACCCGGTCACCCTGGTGACCAAGGGGGCGCTGATCCTTCGCGATCTGGACCTGCTGGGCGAGCTGGCCCGCCGCCGCCTGGTCCGGGTGCTGATCAGCCTGACCAGCCTGGACACCGACCTGAAGCGCAGCCTGGAGCCACGCGCCGCCTCACCGGCGACGCGGCTCAGGATGATCGGCCGGCTGGCCGAGGCCGGCGTGCCGGTAGGCACCCTGATCTCGCCGGTGATCCCGGGGCTCACCGACCACGAGCTGGAGCGGCTGATGGGCGCCGCCCGAGAGGCCGGAGCCGGCGACGCCCGCTGGATGCTGCTGCGCCTGCCCCGGGAGGTGGCGCCGCTGTTCGAGGACTGGCTGGCCCAGCACTATCCCGAGCGCGCGGCCAAGGTGATGAGCCTGATCCGCCAGTGCCGCGGCGGGCGCGACTACGACTCGCGCTTCGGACATCGCATGCGCGGCCAGGGGGTATTCGCCGACCTGCTCGACCAGCGCTTCCGCAAGGCTTGCCGGCGGCTCGACTTTCCCGGTCTGCCGTCCCTGGACTGCGAGTCCTTCCGTCCGCCGCGGCGCCAGGGCGAACTGTTCGAGTGAGCTCGAAGCACCCGTTCTATCCGCCGATCCGGCTTGCCAGCTCCTCGAGATAGCTCTCCAGCACTAGGTTGGGCGGCGCCCCCTTACGGGTGATGGCGCTGTAGTGGGTTAGGTAGTGCCAGGTCTTGGGGTTCAGGGCACGCATTCGCCCCTCTCGCACCCAGCGTTCGGCGTAGTGGGTCGGTAGGTAGCCGATATAGCGACCGGACAGGATCAGGAAAGCGATACCTTCGCGGTCGGTCGCCGATGCGGCGGCCCGGAGCGGCTCATGCAGCGCCTTGATCTCCGGCGCCTGGGCGTAGGCGGGCACCACGGCATCGCATTCGGCCAGCCGTTCCCGCGTCACGTGGCCGGCCTCGAACAGCGAATGGTCCGCTGCGCAATACAGCTGGGAGCGCTCTTCGTAGAGCGACAGATACTCGAGGCCGGGTAGGGTCTTGAGCGCCGGAATCACGCCGGTATGCAGGCGGCCGTCCAGCACCGCCAGCTCGATATCGCTGGGCGGAATCATGCGGATGTTGATGCGCACCTCGGGCCCGCGCTCCTTGAGCGCACTGAGCGCGTCGGTGATGTGCATCTCCGGCATGGTCACGAGGTTGTCGGTGATGCCGATGTTGAGTTCGCCCTTGAGCCAGGCATGCAAGCCATTGACCCGGGTGCGAAACCCCTCCACCGCCGCCTGCAGCTGCAGGGTGGCCTCATAGACCTCGGCGCCTTCGTCGGTCAGGGCGAAGCCGCTACGGCCGCGCTGGCAAAGCCGCAGGCCGAGCCGCGCTTCCAGATCGTTCATGGCCATGCTGATCGCCGCGCGGCTGATGTTCAGCTCCACTTCGGCGGCGGAAAAACCACCGCATTCCACGACCTTGCGGTAAATACGCAGCAGGCGAAGATCGGCATCGCTGGGCTGGCCCGACAGGGCCTGTTTGCGGGTCGGCATGGCACGGCTCTCTGGTCGAGGACGTTCGTTGCGAAGGGTATCGGACATCGAGGCAGAAAGTTAACCAAATGCTTTCACGAAATTAAAGATATCTAGATTTAACTTATCCACTCCCGGGCCTACCTTTTCCATACGACGACCTGCAATGACCTGAAACGGCCTATCAACAGGAGGGGTGCTGCCATGTCGGTTCGAGACGACTCACACATCGCGGGCTTGAGCCCGGAGCAGTTGGATGCCTACTGGATGCCCTATACCGGCAATCGCCAGTTCAAGCGCGATCCGCGCATCATCACCGGCGCCCAGGGCAGTTATCTCACCGACGCCGAGGGACGACGCGTCTTCGATGGCCTCTCGGGGCTGTGGACCTGCGGCGCCGGCCATTGCCGCCCCGAGATCGCCGAGGCGGTCAGCCGCCAGCTCGGCGAGCTGGATTACGCCCCGGCCTTCCAGTACGGCCATCCCAAGGCCTTCGAGCTGGCCCATCGGATCCGCGAGCTGACGCCCGCCGGCCTCGACCACGTGTTCTTCACCGGCTCCGGCTCGGAGAGTGCCGATACCGCGCTGAAGATCGCCCGCGCCTACTGGCGCAAGAAGGGCAAGGCGACCAAGACCAAGCTGATCGGGCGCAGCAAGGGCTACCACGGGGTCAACTTCGGTGGCTTCAGCCTGGGCGGCATCGGCGCCAACCGCACCCTGTTCGGCCAGGGCGTGGATGCCGACCATCTGCCCCATACCCTGCTCAAGGACAACGCCTTCACTCGTGGCATGCCGGAGCGCGGCGCCGAACGTGCCGACGAGCTGCTGGAACTGATCGCCCTGCACGACGCCTCCAACATCGCCGCGGTGATCGTCGAGCCGCTGGCCGGCTCCGCCGGGGTGATCCCACCTCCCAAGGGTTATCTCAAGCGCCTGCGCGAGATCTGCGACCAGCACGACATCCTGCTGATCTTCGACGAGGTGATCACCGGCTTCGGCCGCATGGGCTCGATGACCGGCGCCGAGGAGTTCGGCGTGGTGCCGGACATACTGAACGTCGCCAAGCAGCTCACCAACGGCGCGGTGCCCATGGGCGGCGTCATCGTGAAGGGCGAGATCTACCAGACCTTCATGGAACACGGCGGCCCCGACTACATGATGGAGCTGCCCCACGGCTACACCTATTCGGGCCATCCGGTGGCCTGCGCCGCGGCGCTGGCATCCCTCGACGTGCTCGAGAACGATCGCCTGATCGAACGGGTGAAGGAGATGGCGCCGATCTTCGAGAACGCCCTGCACGGGCTCAAGGGCACACGCTACATCAGCGATATCCGCAACTACGGCCTCGCCGGTGCCCTGCAGATCGAGCCCTACCCCGGCGAACCGGCCCGGCGCCCCTACGAGATCGCCATGAAGTGCTGGGACAAGGGCTTCTACGTGCGCTACGGCGGCGACACCATCCAGCTCGGCCTGCCCTTCATCGTCGAGCGCGAGGAAATCGACCGGCTCATCAACGCATTGGGCGACGCCATCGGCGAGCTGGACTGAGCCATCGGCGAGCCCAACCAAAAGCTGCTTTACACAAGCCGGTTAACGAGATGAGCTTTCCCGGCGTCAAGCCTTCGCGAGGGCGCTGTAAACCCTTCCATGGGCGCTACTTTTGCCATCCATGGGCAAAAGACCCTCGCGCCGCCTTGTCCCCGGCGCTCATCTCGCCCGACGTTTGTGAATGATGTCTAACTCACCTCACCCCATAACGGTGACTTCGAGAGGTAACTCCATGACCACACTCGGCCATCTGATCAACGGCGTCCGGATCGACGACGACGCGCGCACCCAGGACCTCTACAACCCCTCCACCGGCGTGGTCGCCGGCCAGGTCAGCCTGGCCAGCAAGGCCACCGTCGAGGAGGCCATCGCCGCCGCCCAGGCCGCCTTCCCGGCCTGGCGCGATACCCCGCCGGCCAAGCGAGCCCGCATCATGTACCGCTTCAAGGCACTGCTGGAGCAGAATGCCGATGAGATCTGTCGGCTGATCGGCCAGGAACATGGCAAGATCGTCCACGACGCCAAGGGCGAACTGCAGCGCGGCATCGAGAATATCGAGTACGCCTGCGGCGCGCCGGAACTGCTCAAGGGCGAGTACAGCAAGAACACCGGCCCAGGCATCGATTCCTGGAGCGATTTCCAGCCGCTGGGCGTGGTCGCGGGCATCACGCCGTTCAACTTCCCGGCCATGGTGCCGCTGTGGATGTACCCGATGGCCATCGCCTGCGGCAACACCTTCGTGCTCAAGCCCTCCGAGCGCGACCCGACCTCCTCGCTCTACATCGCCGAGCTGGCACTGGAGGCGGGCCTGCCCGCCGGGGTGCTCAACGTGGTCAACGGCGACAAGGAAGCCGTCGATACCCTGCTCGACGATGCCCGCGTCCAGGCCGTCAGCTTCGTCGGCTCCACGCCGATCGCCGAGTATATCTACGGCCGTGCCAGCGCCAACGGCAAGCGCTGCCAGGCGCTCGGCGGCGCCAAGAACCACGCCATCGTGATGCCGGACGCCGACATGGACAACGTGGTCAGCTCGCTGACCGGGGCCGCCTTCGGCTCCTCCGGCGAGCGCTGCATGGCGCTGTCGGTGGCCGTGGCGGTGGGCGACGAGGCCGCCGATGCCCTGATCGCCAAGATGCAGGCGCAGATGACCTCCCTGAAGGTCGGCCCCTTCCATGATGCCGACAACGACTTCGGCCCGGTGATCACCAAGGCGCACCAGGAGAAGGTCTGCGGCTACATCGACAGCGCCGCCCAACAGGGCGCCGAGATCGTCGTCGACGGCCGAGGCGTCCAGGTGCCGGGGCACGAGCAGGGCTTCTACGTCGGCGGCACCCTGATCGACCGCGTGACGCCGGACATGACCTGCTACCTCGAGGAGATCTTCGGGCCGGTGCTGCTGGTGGTGCGCGTCGACTCCATGGAAGCCGCCATGAAACTGATCGACGACCACGAGTACGGCAACGGCACCTGCATCTACACCCGCGATGGCGAGGCGGCCCGCTACTTCAGCGACCGCATCCAGGTGGGCATGGTCGGCATCAACGTGCCGCTGCCGGTGCCGGTGTCCTACCACAGCTTCGGCGGCTGGAAGCGCTCGCTGTTCGGCGACCTCTCCGCCTACGGCCCGGACGCCGTGCGTTTCTATACCCGGCGCAAGACCGTCACCCAGCGCTGGCCGTCAGCGGGCGTCCGCGAGGGAGCGCAGTTCTCCTTCCCGTCATAACCCCACCCAGCGACCCAGGTCGCATCCATGAAAGACGGCCGAAACGGTTCCCGGTTCGGCCGTCCTGCGTCAGGGCACCAGCACGGCGGCGCCGGAGAGGCGTCCGGCGCGCAGGTCGTCGAGAGCGCGGTTGGCCTCTTCCAGGGGATAGGCGACGGTCTCGGTACGGATCGGCACCCTCGGAGCGAGTTCGAGGAATTCCTCGCCGTCGCGGCGGGTGAGGTTGGCCACCGACTTGAGGCTGCGCTCCTCCCACAGCAGCCGGTAGGGAAACGACGGGATGTCGCTCATGTGAATGCCCCCGGAAACCACGGTGCCCCCAGGACGCACGTGGGACAGTGCGATCGGTACCAAGTCACCCACCGGGGCGAACAACAGCGCGGCGTCCAGCGGTTCCGGCGGAGCCTCGTCGCTGCCGCCCGCCCAGGCGGCGCCGAGGCGCCGGGCGAAGGCCTGGGCCTCGCGGTCGCCAGGCCGGGTGAAGGCGTAGAGGGTCTGGCCGCGGGAGAGCGCCAGCTGGGCGAGGATATGCGCCGCGGCGCCGAAGCCGAAGAGGCCCAGCCGCCTGGGTTCGTCGCCACCGGCCAGCCGCCAGGTGCGATAGCCGATCAGCCCCGCGCACAAGAGCGGCGCGGCGGCCTGGGCATCGTCGGCGGGTAGCGGGAAACAGTAGCGGGCGTCGGCCACGCAGTACTCGGCGTAGCCGCCGTCGCGGGTGTAGCCGGTGAACTCGGCGCGCTCACAGAGGTTCTCGCGCCCGGCCCGGCAGGGCGCGCACTCGCCGCAGGTCCATCCGAGCCAGGGAATGCCGACCCGTTGGCCTCTCTCAAGCCCTCTCTCAAGCCCTGTCTCGAGACCGGCGACGCCCTCGCCCAGGGCATCGACCTCGCCGACGATCTCGTGGCCGGGAATCAGCGGCAATCTGGGATGCTCGAGCTCGCCGTCCACCACGTGCAGGTCGGTGCGACACACCCCGCAGGCCAGCACCCGGACCCGCACCTCGCCGGGGCCGGGCTCGGGAATCGGCACGCGCTCGCAGCACAGCGGCTGATTCGCGACGTGCAGGCGCATGGCGCGCATCTCGCTCATGGGAGGCTCCTCGTACGGCTTACCTCCCGAGCATAGCGCAACCACAAATCCCACTCGGTCCTGGCGGTACTCAGGCTTCGACGGCGACCTCGTAGCCCGTAAACTTGCGCAGGTTGATCACCCCGCTGTCGAGGATCAGGTACTGGCCCTTGATGCCGAGCAGGGTGCCAGCGACCACCGGCTGCTTGTCGAAGTTGTGCGAAACCACCTTGGCGGGATGCTCGAGCACCGGGTACTCGAAGGCCCAGGGCGCGGCGTCGACCTCGCGGATGGCGTCATGGCCGAAGCGCTCGCGCAGCGCGAGCAGGCCCGGTGCGAGACGCTCAAGCAGACGGTCGCGCTCGCCGGGCAGGTCGAGTTCCACGGCCTCGCCCTTGAGCATGGCGCGCCAGTTGGTGCGATCCGAGACCTCGTCCTTGAACAGCACCTCGACGTAGCCAGACTGCTGGCGGGAGTCGACCTCGAGGATCGGCAGCGCCTGGACGGCGCCCTGGTCGAGCCAGCGGGTCGGCACCTGGGTGTCGCGGGTGATGCCGACCTTGAGCCCGGAGGCGTTGGCCAGGTAGACCACGTGGGGCCGGAAGCAGTGGGTTTCGCCCCACTCGGGCTCGCGGCAGGTGCCCTGGAAATAGTGGCACTGTTCGGGCTTCATGATGCAGCTGTCGCAGCGCGCCAGCTTCTTAAAACAGGGATAGCAGTGGCCCTGGCCAAAGCTTTTCCTGGTCGCCCGCCCGCAGTGTGTACAGGCGATGGCGCCGGTCCAGGTCAGCCGCAGCGGTTGGCCGAGCCGCGCGTTGAGATCGAGACGCTCGTCACCGGCGCGCAGGGTGTAGCGCACCGGGGAACCCGGCTCGACGGCCATCTTGGTCAAACAGCCCGTGAGGGCGACAGCCTCAGTCACGGCCGACGTCTCGACCGAGACCGGCCTGTTCCGGCGACACGCCGGCGCCGCTGCTGTCGGCACCGCAGGTGCGCCGCTCTAGGTAGCCGACGCGCTGGTCGGCGGGCACGTTGTTCTCGGCCTCGAAACGCATCACCGCCTCGAGACAAAGCTCGGTCTGCTCGGGCGTCAGGAAGCGACCATCCGGCCACTTGCGCAGGGCCACTGCCTGCTTGAGGCTCTCGTAGATGGCCGGCGTCATCTGCTGGATCATTCGCTCGAAGGTCATATCGCTCATGGCGGAATCTCTCGGAAGAAACGAATCGGGGCGAGACCGGTCGTTGACGGGCGAGGCCCCTGGTCAGGGTCGCTGGATATGGCGCGAATGATACCAGCCCAGCGCCAGCCCCACGACCAGTCCCCCCAGGTGCGCCTCGTTGGCCACGTTGCCGAAGCCGAACAGTTCGGCCACGTCGGTCATGGTGAAGACCATCCAGCCGAGCATGAACACTACCAGCATCTGGGGGACGAAGAAGCCGTCGCCGGGGCGCCGGCGCGACATCAACCAGACGTAACCAAGCAGCGCAAAGTCGACCCCGGACATGCCACCGAACAGCACCGTGCCGGTGGCATACTGAGCCAGGTTGCCGCCGATGCCGGCGGCCAGCAGCAGCGTCAGCATGCGCCCGCGGCCGTGGAAGCCCTCGACCTGGCGGCCGAAGTACCATAGCCACAGCATGTTGAAGACCAGGTGCATCCAACCGAAGTGCAGGAAGGCCGGCGACAGCAGCCGCCACACCTGCCCCGAGGCCAGGGTCTCGCCCAGGTTGCCGAAGGCCAGCTGGCCCTGAGCCACGCCCACCGGCACGATCGTCATGGCGGCGATCACCAGATCGCCGAGCACGCTCATCACCGCGAATACCACCAGGCACAGCGCCAGCGCGGCGGCCGTCACCGGGGCCTGGCGAAAAGGCGCCAGCCAGGCGGGTATGCCCGAACGCGGAGCCTGCGACCGCGATCTGTCACCCCCTTTGGGCATCAGCGGCTCGCCACGCTGCCAGCGCAACACCAGTCGCTGCATGGCATCCTGCTGCTGAAGGTCGACCAGCCACAGCACCTGGCCGTCATCCTCATCGGTGAAGAAGTGTCCGATGCGATGCGCCCAGAGTGCCTGGCGAAGC
Organism: Halomonas sp. B23F22_20; assembly: GCF_043496985.1. Taxonomy (NCBI): domain Bacteria; kingdom Pseudomonadati; phylum Pseudomonadota; class Gammaproteobacteria; order Oceanospirillales; family Halomonadaceae; genus Halomonas; species Halomonas sp. B23F22_20. Next base: position 30,328 of record NZ_JBIEKH010000015.1, on the reverse strand, counting down.
TCGCGGGTGTCGGTGTCACGGGGCAGCAGCATCACCCGATACATGGTCTCTCCCAGGGTCGGCAAACCGGGCGTGCCGGGCACAAAGAAAAAGTCCGGCGGAGGGGGCCGCCGGACAAGAGCAAGGGATCATTCAAGGGAACACCTACTCTGACGGCGCGGTGGGCGGCAAGTTCGCCACCTTGCTCGAAAATTAGGTAACGTTTTGTATCAGTCGAAATCGATCTCCCAGGGCTGGGGTCGTGCCTGTTCTTCGCGAGGCACGCGAATCCACACGAAGCGGTTGGCATCGAGACATTTCTCGCCGCTCCAGCGATAGGCCACCAGGCGACCGAACTTCACTGCACTGTAGTCCAGGCAGGCAATGTTGGGCGCCGGCAGCGCCGGGATGCCCTCGCACCAATAGTGGCCAATGAACAGTGGTGGTTCATCGGGACCGTAGTGGCTCAGCCGGGCCGACTCGGCCGCGGTAAGCGGGCGCTGCTCGAGATCGTCCGGCAAGTTGTCGGGTTGGAAGACCACATCGCCCCAGGTCCGCGGCGAATGGGCCCAGAAGTGCGCTCGAAAACTGCGCCGGGTGAAGCCGTCTCCGGAGTGGATCTGCACGCCCTCGGGCAGCAGGATGTGGCTGCCTCGCGTCAGACGGTCGAGAATCCGGAACTCGCGGGTACCCGGCTGAACGGCGGCGGCCAGGAAATCGAGATCGATACGCCCGTCCGGCCGCGAGACGCGCAGCTCGTCGATCAGTGCCTGATCCCAGCAGGCATGCACGACCCGCAGGCCGTCGAGTTCAAGATACAACGGGATCTCGAGGAACCAGGCCAGCGCGTCTTCCCACTCCTGGGGATGATCTCGGTACTGCTCCAGAGTCTCGCGGACGATGCGATTATGGCGCGGGGTGTGCTCGCGCAACCACTCACGCCCCAGCTCGGGCGGGGCACGATGACTGTAGGCCAGGGCGTTGATCTCGTGGTTGCCCATCACGATCAGCGCTTCGCCCTCCTCGACCATGCGTCGAGCGATGGAGACCGCCAGGCGAATCCGCGGCCCCCGGTCGATAAGATCGCCGAGAAAGATCACCTTGCGACGCGGATGGCGGTAGACGCCACCGCGCTGGTGATAACCGAGGCGCTCGAGCAGGGTCGCCAGCGTCGCACCGCAGCCGTGCACGTCGCCGATCAGGTCATAGCCTTCCAGGGGCGCTCTGCTCACCTCAGTCTCCCAGACGGTTGCTCCAGCCCAGCTTGCTGCGCAGGACCTCGTAGAAATTGTGCCCCAGGGGATGGACGAGCTGCACCCGCTGGGGCTTGCGGCGGATCACCAGGACGTCGTCGGGCTTGGCTACGGCGCGGGTCTGGCCATCGCAGCTGATGTGCGGGTAGGTCTGGTTGGTCTCGCCGATGTGAATGCGGATCTCGCTGGCCGCATCGATGGCAATGGGCCGGCTGGACAGAGTATGCGGAAACATCGGCACCAGGGTGACGACATCCAGCCTGGGGTGCATGATCGGCCCGCCGCCGGACAGCGCATAGGCGGTGGAACCGGTCGGGGTGGCGATGATCAGCCCGTCGCTGCGCTGGCTGTGCACGAACTGGCCGTCGATGAACAGCTCGAACTCGATCATGCGCACCGCCTTGCCGGGGTGCAGCACCACCTCGTTCAGGGCATCGCCATCGCCGACCAGGACATCGTCGCGATAGAGCTCGGCATCGAGCAGGAAACGCTCCTCAAGCTCGTAGCGTCCGGCCAGCACCTCGCCAACGCGCTCCTCGAGCTCGTCGGGGGAGATGTCGGTGAGAAAGCCCAGGCGGCCCCGATTGACCCCCAGCACCAGGGTGCCGCTATGGCACAGGGTACGGGCGGCGCCGAGCAGGCTGCCGTCGCCGCCGACCACGATCACCAGGTCACACAGCTCGCCCAGCCGGCGCCGGCTGGCTTCGGGATGGCCGTGGCCAAGCAGCACGGTGGCGGTGCGATCCTCGAGAATGACGTGATAGCCGGCATCGTCGAGGAAGCGGCTCAACCGCTTGAGGGTCTCGACCACCTTGGCACTGCCCAGGCGGCCGATCAGGCCTATGTTCTTGAAGGCCTGGTTCTTGACGGCATTGTTCTTAAAGGCTTGCATGCGCGGGTCCTTCGCTTCGCGACGGCTCATTATGGCGATTGGACCCCGGCCGGGCAAACCGCCCTCAGGCCGGTCGCGGCGCGCGGCGACGCTGCCACCACTCGTTGATTAGCAGCGAGGCCAGGATGATCGCTCCGCCCAGCGCGAGACGCGGCAAGTCCGCATCGCGGTTCCAGATCAACAGGTTGACCAACAGTCCCGCCGGGACCAGGGCATTGTTCATCACCGCCAGCGCCCCGGCATCGACCCGCGTCGCACCCAGGTTCCACAGGAAATAGCCGACCCCGGAGGCCACCAGGCCGAGCCAGGCCAGCACGCCCCATTGCAGCGGTGTGGTGGGCAGTGCCGTGGCATCGCCCCACCACAGGAAGGCAGGCAGCGCCACCGCCAGAGCCCCGAGGTAGAACCAGCCGAACACCGCCAGGCGCGGCAGTGCGGCGGGCAGCTCACTAGAGAGACGGCGATAGCCGACCTGACCCAGGGCGAAACAGATATTGGCGCCCTGGACTACCAGGAAGCCCAGCCAATAGTTGCCGTCGAGGCCGCGATAGCGAATCACCGCCGCCCCCAGCACCGCCAGCGCCGCGGTCAACAGGTGGAAGGGCGAGAAACGCCGGAACAGCAGGTCGTCGAGCAGGGTGATATAAAGCGGCGTGAGCACCGTGAACAAAAGCACTTCGGGAACCGACAGCAGCAGGAACGACTGATAGAAGAAGATGTACATCAGCCCTAGCTGCACGGCACCCAGTCCCATCAGCGCCAGACGCTGGCGCCCGTGCAGCAAGTGAGGGCGCAGCACCGGCAGAAACAGCAGCGCCGCCAGTGTGATGCGGGTCAGCACCGAGAAGTAACTGTCCACCTGACCGGCCAGGTAGGCACCGATCAGCGAGAACGAGAAGGCCCAGAGTACAGTGATGCCGACGAGATAACCCAAGAGTCAACTCCGTGATGATATGGAGGCCGACGGGATTATACCGGCGACATCTCGCCTGCCAACCGTCAAGATTTCATCAGATATAGCCGATACAAGACGTATGCCACCCCGGGCAACCAGCCGAGCAGGGTCAGCCCCAGGGCGATCAGCACCCGTTGCTTCCCGCCCCCGGCCAAGCCCAACGCCAGCGGCGGGAGCAGCACGGCCAGTATCACCAGGGCGACGAAGGCTCCTGGGCGCTCCACTACCGACGCCTCACTGGCCGCAGGCGTCGTCGTCTCTACAGACGCCGAGCGCTCGGTGGTCTCGAGCGTAAAATGCTGGACGCTATCGCGCTCATGCTCATGCTCATGCTCATGCTCATGCTCATGCTCATGCTCGTGCTCGTGCTCGTGCTCAAGGGCACGGCGATGGGCGTCGTGATCGATCTTCTGCTCGAGGGTTTCAGCGCCCTCGGCGAGCTGCTCGTGATAGCGCTCCCAGTCCTCCCAATCATGCGGCGTGCCGGCCCGAGGACGATGATCCCCGGACTCCCTGGCGCGAGACCAGGCCTTCTCCTCCAGGGTATTGGGGCGCTCGCGATCACGTTCTCCATCCAGCCCCTTGCGGGCCAGGTATTCACGGGCATCCATGGGACGTCTCCATCAATCGAGGGATGCGGCATTGTGCCTCATTGGAGTAGAGGCTCAAGGGCGGGTTCCACGACGCCCCTTCTGCGTTGGTGACCGACCGCGTGCAGCCCAGGGGGAGTCGGCTATGATAAACGCGAGACACGCCATGGTCTCCGGCTGGCCGAGGGTGCCGGGAAGTCGCCCGGACCGGAGCTCCAGGCGAGAGGTCCCATCGGCACAAGGAGAACCGCCATGCAAAGCAAGGCCCCCACCATCGTGCGCGACATCATGTCTCGCGACTGCTACCGGGTCACCGGCAAGACGTCGGTCATCACCCTGGCCCAAGGCCTGGCACTGCACCGGCTTCCCGGCGCCCCGGTGGTCGATGACCATGATCGGCTGATCGGCTTCATCTCCGAGCAGGACGTGATCGGCAAGCTGCTGGAAAGCGCCTACCTCGACGACGAGCCGCCGCTGGTTCATGAGCTGATGCGCAACGAGGTGCTCTCCGTCACGCCCGCCAAGAGCATCACCGACCTGGCCCAGGAAATGCTGGGTGCCAAACCCAAGGTCTATCCGGTCACCGAGCAGGGCCGGCTGGTCGGCATAGTGACTCGGCGCGACGTGCTCAACGCCATCCTGCGCATGCGTCACAGCTGAGCCTCTCGTCACGTGCCCGACACCCGGCCCGGCGCCGGGTGTCGGCTTTTCCGGGCCACGAAAAAAACCGCCTCATCGATGATGAGGCGGTCAAGGATCGAATCGCAAGCCAGAGCGACAGTGCTAGCGACTGCCATCGCTGATGTCGTCTGCACCTGTTATGACAGTCTTGGCACGGAAAGTTCAGCGCCGCGACGAAAAAATTTCACGCTATCTATCCGCTGTACGCCAGCGGGCGGGTTGTAATCATTAAACCACTGGATATACTGGCAAAACGCCTCGCGGGTGTAGCTCAATGGTAGAGCAGAAGCTTCCCAAGCTTAAGACGAGGGTTCGATTCCCTTCACCCGCTCCAACGGCCCTTCCAGACTCGACCAGATTCGCTTCCCCGCACCCCGCAAGCTTCCGAATCTCAAGGCTTTACCGCTCCATACACATCCTGACATGAGCAGGCATAGCCCAGAGCGCCGTGTATGGCGAGATTTCTGCCATAGATGGCAGCCGCTCCATGAAGCGTGAAAACATCAAGCGTCGCCCGCTGGCGGATCTCCTGCCATCAACGCTCGATCCCGAGGCAACGGAGTACCGCGCCGGCTTCAGCGACCGCTCTTTTCCTCGCCGACGGCGATCAGGACGTCCATATCGAGAATGTGGATCTCACGACCGGCCGCTGCAACCAGGCCCTGCTGCTGAAAGCGCCCCAGCACGCGGCTGACGGTTTCCACGGCCAGGCCAAGGTAATTACCGATATCCGCCCGCGTCATCGAGAGCCGAAACGTGTAGGCCGAATAGCCACGTCGACGAAAGCGGTCGGACATGCTTACGAGGAAGGTCGCGAGCCGCTGGTCGGCGGTCTTGTGCGACAGCAGTCGAATCATCCGCAGGTCCTCGCGCATCTCCTTGCTCATGCAGCGGTAGAGCTGGGCACGCAACACAGGCATCCGTTCAGAGAGCGTATCGAGCCGGTCGAAAGGAATCTCGCAGACGGTGGAGGTTTCCAGGGCGATCACCGAGCCGGCGTAGGCAGCCTCGTCGATGCCATCGAGCCCAACCAGTTCACTGGGCAGATAGAAATGGGTCAACTGCTCCTCACCTCCCACCTCGGCGGTGAGCTGCTTGAGACTTCCGGATCGTACGGCATAAACGCCTGTGAAAGGGCTACCCTGCCGAAACAGCAACTCGCCCTTCCTCAAGGGAGGACGGCGACGAATGATGGTGTCGAACTGATCCAGGTCCTCTAGCCCGAGGGCCAGGGGAAGGCACATCGAGCGATGGCAACAGCTCTGGCAGCGGCTCTCTTCGAGAGGAGAGCATTGCTTCGGCGCCGTAGCCATCGTCGCCGTGCCGCTGTTATCTCTATCGTCGCGAGACATGGCCTGTTCCAAACTGATACGCCATACATGACACCCGGTCGAAATACAGCATCGATGCTCTTCACCGCCTTGCAGAGGCACGGTCGGGAGGCCTTCACTGCGGTATTGGCTCACGCTACCGCCGACAAGAAAGAGGCATCCATAACATTTGTTAAGAAAGAGGCGATTTACCCCCCCCCCCTCGGGCCCAGCCGTTGCCTGCGGCACAGACAGCCCTCGAGGGCTAGGGCGAGTCCCCTCTCAGCGCTTCCAGCCGCTCCAAGAGACCGTCCATGCGGTCGCTGAGATAGCCGTCATCGAACTCCGCTTCGTCGTAAAGACGCTGCGTATCGGGAATGGCGACGTAGTCGCGATGCTTCTTCATGACGCCATCCCGCTCCAGCGCCATCAGGATGCGATTGATGTGCACCGATGACTGGCCCAATATCTGGCCCAACAGCTGCTGTGAGATGGGGAACGGAACGTTCTCCGGGGCCACACCGCGGACCTTGCGCAACCGCAGGAAGGTCTCGAGCACGAAGTGGCAGACCTGGGTCCGGGCCGAACGGTGCAGCGTCACCATCATGCGCTCGGTGAGCAGTGCCTCCTGACGCGAGATAGCGGCGAACAACGCGATCGAAAGGGGCGGTGACGCCATCACGAGATCGACGATCTCATGATGGGGAAAACCACAGACCACACCGGACGTGATCAGTCTGGCGTCGCTGACGTGGTGAGGAAGGGTGAATTCTCGCAGCCCGAGGATATCGCCGGGCAGCAGCAGCTCGATGATCTGCCGCTCGCCGTCGCGAGTGTCGCGAAAGGTACACGCCCAGCCATCCTGAAGGATGAAAAGATCCTCTACCGGATCGCCAGATGACCATAAACACTCCCCCCTGACAGCCCGGTACGGGCGATGTTCGAGGCCTTCCAGTAGCCGCCTCTCGTGTGCTTCCAGTTCGATATAGCGACCCATCGAAACCCCTAGGCCGTTGGCGGTTCCCATGTCGCCACCTCGATCGTTTCTCCCGTCATTTCGAGTGAGCGGAACGGCTCTCTCCAGCCGAACCATGGAAAACTGCTTGCCTCATGATTCAGGTTAGACCGTCGGCCGGGCATGCCGACAGGGCAAAGAATTGCTCACCGCCATGGCGGGAACGGTGCTGCGTTCTCGCCGGGCGCCCCCTGTCGAGGCCCGTCCCGGGCAGTCCATCGCGCCTTGTCTGCGCTTCGCACGCAGGTAGGCAGGAAGCAGCCGGCGTCGATCACGCCTCCCTTTTTGCAGCGACGCCCAGCGTATGAGAAACCTCACTTCAAAGCATGAAATCGCCCGACGGCTCCCATGCAGGCAGACAAACTTGACCGGCGTCATGGTGGCTCATCATGCCCTTTCCTACCTTTGCCTCTCATGTCACCGTGCCGCATTCATGGAGGCCGCTGCAATGTCCCAACCCGCTCCCACGGCTTTGCTACCTCAGGATCTGTTGGCTCTGGCCATCGATCACGAGCGCCAGGAGTTGCAGCGCTACCGCAAGCTGGCCTTCCGGTTCCTGACGTTCGGCTGGGGAATCAGCACCCTGATGGCGGCCCTCGGCATCGAGTGCGAAGCGCGACTGGCCGAATTACAGCAAAAGGCCCAGGAGATCACGCCATCGCCGACGCCTTATCCGCCCGCTGCCGACACCACGGCGGTAGCGAACGACGGACTGATCGCGGATCGCTGGCAGGCACTTCGCACCCTGAAACGCGCCATGGTTCGCGCCGAGCATGCGGCTCGCATCTTCATGCATTGTCAGGAGAGCAATCTCTCTCCTGCCCTGCAATCACTGTTGCAAGGCATGGCGATTCAGAAGCAGGCGGAATGTCACATCCTGCGGGAGCTGATTGCCGCGCATGATGGAGAGGTCGCGCCCGACGCCCAGCTTGCCTCACATCCCTGGCCGAGAGGCTGGCTGGCAGGAGCCCGGCACCTGAGGGGAATGTCCGCCAACTGACGGCCATTCACGACACCGGCTGGCCGTATCGCATGCCGTGACTCTGCGCTTCCCGTCATGGGCAGGACCTGGATGCCTTCGGCCTGGCCCGGCCAGGCCGAAGGCCGTACAATCACAACAATCCCGGAAAGGAGCGGCGGCCACCGCGACGACGGTTCTGCCGCTTTCCTGCGTCGGGATCGATCACGCTGGGATAAGCGCTCCTCCCCGCTCCACTCATGCCTCGCTTCAGCGAGCCAAGCTGTCATCTTTGCGCCCCATGGCCCTGTTCCTGACCGTCTTTCTCGTTTGCCTGCTGATCATCGGTGGCATGGTCACCATCCTGATGACTGCCAGAACCCCGCGCTACCGAACCGAGCCTGAGCACCTGCTGACACTGTTCGATCAGGCGCTGGAGAGCCGCGTCAACGAGAATGAGTGGAACGCCGTTGTCGGCTACCCGATTCGACACGACGAATACCTGGAAGGGGTGCGTCGCCGCGCCCATCGACTGATGAACGACCACGGCCGCCATGGCCGAGTAGCGCGAGGCAAGCCCCTGCTCGACAGCGAAGGCCAGGCCGAGCTGTCCGCCCTGCGCGATCACCTCGCCGCCCGCACCGCATTACGCCACGACCACCGCCAGGAATGAGTCATGGCGGCGGATCCGGTACACTGGCAACACGCCGTGAAGCCACGCCGGAGGCCAACGATGACCAGCGCCATCCGCCAGACCCCGCTCGACACCGCCATACATCACCACGCTCACGATTTTCACCAGATCGTGATCGGGCTCGATGGCCAGGCAGAGTTCGAGATCGAAGGGCTCGGCGGCTGCATTTCGGCGCTCTCGGGATGCATCGTGCCGGCCAACCATCTGCACTACTATGCCGGGACCGGTGACAACCGCCAGCTGATCCTCGATCTTCCCCATGACGCCCTGTCGCTGACCGGCCACCATCACGAGCTAGCCCGCCTGTTCGATGCGCCTCGCTTCTTCGACCTGGACGATCCGCTGGCGCGCTTCCTCGACTTCGTGCTTCACGAACTTCATCAACTGGCCGGCCAGGGCGCATTGACCGCCCTGCATCAGGAACGCCTGGCCACCACGCTGCTGGGCTCGCTGCATGCCCGACTGGCCAGCGATGCCTCGTCCGCCGGGCGCCCACTCGACCTGACGGCCCTGGATCGCTTCATCGACCGCCACCTGGCCGGGGGCTTGCGGGTCGCCGATATGGCGGCCGAGGCCTGTCTCAGCGAAGCACACTTCACCGTGCGCTTCCGCGCCCAGACCGGCCTCTCGCCGTGGCGCTACGTGATGCGCCGTCGCCTCCAGGCGGCCGATCGCCTGATCCGCGAGAGTCACCTGCCGCTCTCCGAGATCGCCGCGCTTACCGGGTTCACCAACCAGAGCGCCCTGTCGCGCGCCTTCCGTCGCGATTACGGCCACCCCCCCAGCCAGCTGCGCCAGGCGGCATCGCAACGGCTCGGCAGCGGCCTGCCAACGCCATAAGTGCCTGTCGACTCCGATCGCTTACGGGGCCAAAGGAAGCAAGTGTCGCGATGCCCTTATCGATGTAATGGGGCGAAAAACTCTCTATTTCTCACCTCGGAGCGCATGACATTGTCCGCAAGACCAAACGTCGTCTCGAACCGGACGCAACGCTCAGAAGCTATAGACCTAAGTCGTAGAAAGTTCCGTCTCTCGCCCCAATATCCGCGAATTCGTCAAATCCCCCAACGGAATCGACAAGCAGAGCCTCTCTCGTCGCCCTACCCTTGCAAGATACCGTGCATTCGCCGACGTTCCATGACGCGGCGGCGGGAACTCTACCCTGTACGACGGGTTGCTTTCGGGGAAATACATGCTCAACGCCAACAACATGCTGGAGGACGCCACCTGGCGTCAGGATCTCGACACGCTCTTCGCGCGCATCAGTGAACACTATTCGGTCGACGAAAACGCCTACGTCGCAGAGCTCATCGCCGCACTCGGCGCGAACCGACAGGACTTCGCCCGCACCGCCGACAAGACCGCCGAGCTGGTACGAGAAATCCGCGAGATGGATACCGCGGTAGACACCATCGACGAACTGCTCCAGCAGTACAGCCTGGACACCCATGAAGGCCTGATGCTGATGTGCCTGGCCGAGGCCATGCTGCGCATTCCCGACAAGGCAACCGCCGATGCCCTGATCGAGGACAAACTCGGCCCGGCCGACTGGAAGTCGCACCTCGGCAAGAGCGAATCCTGGATGGTCAACGCCTCCACCTGGGGCCTGTTGATGACCGGCCGGGTCGTGACTCTGGACAAGCCTCAGGAAGGCCGGCCGTCCGGCTTCATCAACAAGATGGTCAACCGCATGGGCGAGCCGGTGATCCGCCGCGCCATGGTCGAGGCCATGAAGGTCATGGGCAAGCAGTTCGTGCTCGGCCGCGACATCGACGAGGCGCTCAAGCGCTCCAAGCCGCTGTTCGATAAAGGCTACACCTACTCCTACGACATGCTCGGCGAAGCCGCTCGCACGCGCCGTGATGCACGCCGCTACTTCGAGGACTACGCCCAGGCCATCGAGCGGGTCGGCAAGACCAGCCGCACGCTGTCCAGCCGCACCCCCACCCCCTCGATCTCCATCAAGCTTTCGGCGCTGCACCCGCGCTATGAGTTCGGCCGCCGCGAGCAGGTGCTGCGCGAACTGGTCGCCAGCGTGCGCGAACTCGCCGCCATGGCCCGCGAGCGCAGCGTCGCGGTGACCATCGATGCCGAGGAAGTCGACCGCCTGGAACTGTCGCTGGAGGTATTCCGCGCCGTCTACGAGAGCGATACCTGCCGCGGCTGGGGCCAGTTCGGCCTGGTCGTCCAGGCCTACTCCAAGCGCGCCCTGCCGGTGCTGCACTACCTCAACCGCCTGGCCGAATACCAGGGCGACGAGATCCCGCTGCGCCTGGTCAAGGGCGCCTACTGGGATACCGAGATCAAGGAGTCCCAGCAGCTGGGCGTGGACGGCTATCCGGTCTACACCCGCAAGGCGTCCACCGACGTGGCCTACCTGATGTGCGCGCGCTTCCTGCTGTCCGACGCCACCCGCGGCCGGATCTTCCCGCAGTTCGCGACTCACAACGCCCACACCATCACCAGCATTCTGGAGCAGGCCAACGAGGCCGACAGAGCCTTCGAGTTCCAGCGCCTGCACGGCATGGGCGAGGCGCTCTACGATGCGGCGCTCAAGCGCGCGCCGCAGGGCACCTACTGCCGTATCTATGCCCCCACGGGCGCCCACAAGGACCTGCTGCCCTACCTGGTGCGCCGACTGCTCGAGAATGGCGCCAACTCGTCGTTCGTCCACCAGTTGGTCGACCCCAAGGTCCCGGTGGAATCACTGTGCGTGCATCCGGCGGAAACCCTGCGCCAGTACGATACCCTGGCCAACCAGCGCATCCCCCTGCCCCAGGACATCTACGGGCCGAACCGCCGCAACTCCAGGGGCGTGAACCTGAACATCCGCAGCCAGTACCAGCCGCTGATGGATGCCATGGCCAAGCACATGGACACTCGCTACGATGCGCGTCCGCTGCTGGCCTTCGACGTGGCCACCGACCCAGCTCTGATGCACGAGGTCACCAGCCCCTATGACCGCCGTCAGGTCGTCGGTAGCGTGCTATGGACCAACAAGGAACAGGCGCAGAAGGCGCTGGACGCCGCCTGGGCGGCCTTCCCTCGCTGGGAGACGACGCCGGTAGCCGAGCGCGCCGCCATCCTGCGCCGCTTTGCCGACCTGATGGAGACGCACCTGGCCGAGTTGATGGCGCTGTGCTCCCGAGAAGGCGGCAAGCTGCTCACCGACGGCGTCGACGAGATCCGCGAGGCGGTGGACTTCTGCCGCTACTATGCCAGCCGCGCCGAAGAGCTGTTCGCCGAGCCGACCCGCCTGCCGGGACCCACCGGAGAGACCAACGACCTGATGATGGGCGGCAAGGGCGTATTTGCCGCCATCAGCCCGTGGAACTTCCCGGTGGCGATCTTCTGTGGCCAGGTGGTGGCCACCGCGGTGGCCGGCAACACCGTGCTGGCCAAGCCCGCCGAACAGACCTCGATCGTCGCCCACCGGGTGGTCGAGCTGCTGCATGAGGCAGGCATGCCACGCGACGTGGTCCAGCTGCTGCCCGGCGACGGCCCCACCGTGGGCAGCGTGCTGACCAGCGACCCGCGCGTCACCGGCGTTGTGTTCACCGGCGGCACCGACACCGCCCAGATCATCAACCGTGCCCTGGCCAGCCGCGAGAACGCCGCGCTGCCGACGCTGGTGGCCGAGACCGGCGGCATGAACGCCATGATCGTCGACTCAACCGCCCTGCCCGAGCAGGTGGTAGCCGACGTCATCCACTCGGCCTTCCAGAGCGCCGGCCAGCGCTGCTCGGCGCTGCGCGTGCTCTATCTCCAGGACGACGTGGCCGACCGGGTCATCGAGATCCTCGAGGGCGCCATGGCCGAACTCCATGTCGGCGATCCCCGCGACCTGGGCACCGACGTTGGGCCGGTGATCGACGAGGACGCGCGCCGCGGCCTGCAGGCCCACATCGACAGGCTCAAGGGCGAGGGGCGGCTGCTGGCCGAGACGACCCTCGACCCGGCGCACACCGCCGAGGGCACCTTCATCGCGCCCACCGCTTTCCAGATCGATGGCATCGAGGCCCTGGAACGCGAGCAGTTTGGCCCGGTGCTGCACATCGTGCGCTACCAGGCACGGGATCTTGACCGGGTGATCGAGTCGATCAACGGTCGCGGCTATGGCCTGACCTTCGGCGTGCACAGCCGCAACGAGTCATTTGCCGATGAAATAGCGCAGAAAATGCGTGTTGGTAACGTCTATATCAATCGCAATATCATCGGAGCCGTCGTGGGGGTTCAGCCGTTCGGCGGTCAGGGCCTCTCCGGTACAGGCCCCAAGGCAGGTGGTCCTCACTATCTGCTGCGGTTTGCCACGGAAAAGACAGTGACGGTCAATACCGCCGCACTTGGCGGTAACGCGTCACTGCTTGCGCTGGGAGACGAGTGATCCACACTCGTTATCAACGACAACAAACTGAAGGAAGCTCCCCATGATCGAAAACCACGCCAATACGGGCTTGACGCGCGCACTCTCCCGGATCGCGATACCAGCCACAGGCGCTATGGACGGCATGCGTACCAACAACCCGCCGGCGATGCGGCCGGCTGAATAAAAAGGAGACGTTCTTATGGCTATTGGTGTCTGGATCAGTCTTTTTGCGTACTTTGCACTGATGATCGCCATCGGCTTCTATGCCATGCGCAAATCGACATCGACGTCGGAAGGTTACATCCTGGGGGGCCGCTCCCTCAGCCCGAAAGTGGCAGCCCTGTCGGCCGGTGCGTCGGACATGAGCGGCTGGTTGCTGCTGGGCCTGCCCGGGGCCATGTTCGTCTCGGGCCTCGGCTCGGCCTGGATCGGTATCGGCCTGCTGGTGGGGGCCTTCTTCAACTGGCTGCTGGTGGCGCCGCGCCTTCGCGAGCAGACGGTTCACTACGGCAACGCGATCACCATTCCGGAGTTCCTGGCCAACCGCTTCCCCACTCGGGCGATTTCGCTGAGAACGGTCTCCGCCATCGTGATCGTCGTGTTCTTCTCGGTGTACACGGCCTCGGGCCTGGTGGCCGGCGGCAAGCTGTTCGAAAGCGCCTTCGCCGGCGTGTTCAACATCGGCGGCATGAGCGACTACGGGACGGGCATCGTCATCACGCTGGGCGTGGTATTGGCCTATACCGTGGTCGGCGGCTTCATGGCCGTGAGCATGACGGACTTCGTGCAGGGCTGCATCATGATGCTGGCGCTGGTGATCATGCCCGCGGTGGTGCTGTTCGGCGAAGGCGGCGGCGGCTTCTCCCAGGCCTCACAGACCCTGAACGAGGTCGATCCCACCCTGCTCTCCTGGACAGAGGGGCTGACCTTCATCGGTTGGCTCTCGGCAGTGACCTGGGGCCTGGGGTATTTCGGCCAGCCGCACATCATCGTGCGCTTCATGGCCATCCGCACGCTCAAGGACGTGCCCATTGCCCGTAACATCGGCATGAGCTGGATGCTCATCTCGCTGGTCGGCGCGATCTCACTGGGCATCTTCGGCCGCGCCTACGCGGTCCGCAACGGCATGAACGTCGAGGATCCGGAAACGATCTTCATCATCCTGGCGGACCTGCTGTTCCACCCGCTGATCACCGGCTTCCTCTACGCTGCACTGCTGGCGGCGGTGATGAGCACCATCTCCAGCCAGCTGCTGGTGGCCTCTTCCTCCCTGACCGAAGACTTCTATCGCCTGTTCCTGCGCAAGGAGGCGACCGAGAAGGAGACCGTCACCGTAGGCCGCGTGTGTGTCGCCCTGGTCGGCCTGGTGGCCGCCGTCATCGCGTCTGACCCGAACTCTCAGGTCCTGGGACTGGTCAGCAACGCCTGGGCAGGCTTCGGCGCCGCTTTCGGCCCGCTGATCATCCTGTCGCTGATGTGGTCGCGCACCAACGGCGCCGGCGCCATTGCCGGCATGATCGTGGGCGCCGTCACCGTAATGGCATGGATCTCGCTGGGCTGGAACGGCTCCTTCCTGGGCGGCCCCGGCGTGTACGAGATCATCCCCGGCTTCATCGCCGCCTTCATTGCCATTCTGGTGGTGAGCAGCGTAACGGCCGATGCCGGCGAGTATCAGCACATCACTCGCTGACCTGGCACACGTCATGCGCTCAACCTGGAAAGGGCTCCTTCGGGAGCCCTTTCTGCTGTCTGCGCACCGAACGACAGCAAGCTACTCACCGCAGTCGATCACGAGGTCAGCCCAGCAGAGCTCGCCCTGCGAGGAGCAGCGCGAAGAGCGGCAACGAGGCACGGCTCCAGGCGGTACCGGCCAGTCGCCAGAGGCCACGCTCACCGACCTCCAGCGCCAGGGGCCTCAAGAAAGCGCAGCCCAACGCCCAACCTCCCAGCACGACCATCGGCCACCGCCAGGGCCAGGACAACCCCTGCACCAGCCCCGGATGCCACAGTAGCCAGGCCGCCAGGCCTCCCGCCACCAACAATGCCACCAGCGGCCGATCGCCTTGCCCGGAACGCGTCCTCGCCAGGAAAGTGCCGATCATCATGGTCGCCCCCTCAGGCTGTCTTTCCCTCCAGTGAAGCCGAAAACCCACGCCTCGGCGAGCCATGTGCAAGAAATGTGAAAACCTGTACAACATCTTTCCTAAATAAATCCATGTGAGCATACACTTCGATGCATTGATCGAATCCACGGCTATCAATGCCATAGAAAAATTTTACAAGACATTTAGAAACAGTGTTTTTATACTTGCAGTCATCACATGCAAGGACGTCGAATGACTCGGCGTCGGCATATTGAACGACACAAGGGGGGCTTCCCATGAACATGACTCGTCTACTCACTGCCACCGCCTTCGCCGCAGCCGGTCTCGTCGCCACCCAATCGGCCCTGGCCTATCAGGCCGGCGACTTCTACGTGCGAGGCGGCATCGCCAAGTCCGAGGTCAAGGACGACAATGGCCGCGTGGCCGGGGGCGACCTCGACGTCTCCGACGAGCGCGGCATCACCTACGGTCTCGGCTACCAGTTCCACGACAAGCTGGGCGTCGAGCTCAACGGCTCACAGGACGTTGAGCACGACCTTGCCCTTAATGGCGCCAGCATCGGCTCGATCGATCGTCGTCCGGTCAACCTGATGCTCAACTATTACCCGCTGGGTGGTACCGGCTCGCGGGTGCAGCCCTACGCCGGCGCCGGACTCAATTACACCCATTTCAATGACGAGACCCTCTCGGGCCTCGAAGTGGAAGAATCCTATGGCGCGGCCGCCCAGATCGGCGTGGACCTGGCCCTGACCGATTATCTGCTGGTTGGTGCCTTCGCCAACTACGCCAACGTGGACGCAGACGTCAAGCTGAATGGCAACGATGTGGGCGACGCCGAGATCGACCCGGTCACCGTTGGCGGCGGCCTGACCTACCGCTTCTGATCATCACTCCCTCCTGCGCAAGCCATGGCGCCGGGCCTCGTGCCCGGCGCCATCTTGTTGATCTCCATCAATTACTGACGCGGGTTTGGTTGCGTTGGATCAATCCCGCGCCCAGGCGCGCGCCCTAGACTGGTGCCCTCGCTTAACGACACCGAGGAGCCAGCCCCATGCGCCGCCACCTTATCTCCACCCTGATCGTCGCCACCGGCCTCGCCTCCAGCAGCCAAGTGCTGGCCTATGGCGCCGGCGACGTCTTCACCCGCGTCGGCGTGGCCAAGGTCGCGCCCAAGAGCGATAACGGCGATCTCGCCAGCGGCGCCTATGACGTTGACGTTCGGGACGGTAACGGCTTCGCCTTCACCCTGGGCTACCGCTTCACCGACCAGTGGGGCGTGGAGCTGCTGGCCGCCGAGCCCTTCGAGCACGATATCCGACTCAACGGCGCCAACCTGGCCTCCACCGAGCATCTGCCGCCGACCCTTACCCTGCAGGTCTACCCACTCGGCGGCACCCAGTCTCGCGTGCAACCCTATGCAGGCATCGGCGTCAACTACACTCGCTTCTCCGACGAGGCAATCGACCTGGCCGATGCCGATCTGACGCTGGACGACTCCTGGGGCGCGGCCGCGCAGCTGGGCGTCGACCTGCTCATCGACGAGCACTGGGCGTTCAACGCCTCCGCCTGGTACCTGGATATCGACACCGACGCCAGCCTGAACGGCAGCGGAATCGGCACCGTCGAGATCGACCCCGTGGTGGTGATGGGCGGCATCAGCTTCCGCTTCTGAGCTCCCCTCGGTACGCAGAAGGCCCGCCAAATGGCGGGCCTTCTGCGTGATCGACGCCGTCGCAAGACTAGCGCGGCGAGTGGCGCGATAGCCCCAAGGCTTTCAAGGTGGCGTCGTCGAGGCCATGAACGGCATCCGTCCCGGCCAGGCGGGCATGGTACTCAGGGCTCAGGAAGGCCTGACCGGCCAACAGGTGCTCGAGATACTCCCGAGCCGGCTTGAGCGCCTCGCCGGTGGCTCCCGGAGCGGCGATGTAGACCCAGGCCTCGATGGCACCCTGGCCGGTGTGGATGGGCATACGGTGGCGATCGTAGTCGTGGGGATACCCTTCGAAGGGGTCCATGCACTCGATCTGCTCGTGGGCGAGTAGCTCGAACAGCGCGCCCTCGACGCGCTGGCCGGGTGCGGACACCACGTTGGCATGGCTGATGCCGTCGATGCGAGAGGCCTTGTCGAAGCGCAGCGCATGATCGTACAGCACACCGGGCAGAACACGCCGGGTTGCCCCGATTCGCGCTTCGACACGGGCCGGATTCATGTTGCTGCCGTAGGCGAAATAGTAAGGCATACCCACCTCGGATGGAGAGTGGCCGATGCGACAGTCGCCGTCGTTTGACGGTCCTGTCTCAGTTCTCGGTGACCAGCTGATCGATCCGCTCCACCGCCTTGCACATCAGCACCCGCTCGCTGGTCTTGGCGCCTTCCTGAATCAGGTAAGCGTCCACCGCGGGCGCCACGTCGCAGCTGGCCGGCATCGGCGCACGGGCCTCCACCAGCGTCTCCAGCCGGGCAATGAACACGAAGCGAAGCCACTGGGGCAACGCCATGGTGTCGATGCAGAACGGCTGGGCGCTATCGAAGGCCTCCGGCGCGGGACGCTCCATACGCCACATGTCGGCCGCCTTCATGGTGGACTCGAGTTCGCGCAGCGCCTGCTCGAGTTCGTCGTGAACGGTCATGGAAAAATCCCCTCGCTGTGGCTGTGTCCCCATTATCCCGCGCAGCCCTCGGCCGGGCCACCCCTGATCAGGTAGACGGCCCAGCCGCCAGCACCTTGCGCAGGAAATCGCGGGTGCGTGGATCCTCCGGGGCATTGAACAATCTCGAGGGCGGCCCCTGCTCGACGATACGCCCGCCCTCCATGAAGATCACGCGATCGGCCACGTCCCGAGCAAAACCCATCTCGTGGGTGACCACCAGCATGGTCTGGCGTTCGGCGGCGAGCTGTTTCATCAGCGCCAGCACTTCCTCGACCCACTCCGGATCCAGCGACGAGGTGGGCTCGTCGAACAGGATCACTTCGGCCTGGGCGGCCATGGCCCGGCCGATGCCGACCCGCTGCTGCTGCCCCCCGGACAGCGATGCCGGATAGGCGTCGGCCTTGTCGGCCAAGCCGATGCGCTCGAGTATTTCCCGGGCGCGCGCATGCGCCCGGACCTTGGGCCAGCGATTGACCACGATCAACCCTTCAGCGATGTTCTCGAGCGCCGTCTTGTTGGCAAACAGCGCATAGTTCTGGAACACGAAGGCCGTGCGACGCCGAGCAGCCAGGATATCGGCACGATTGGCCCGGGTGACGTCGACGTCCAGGTCACCGAGCGTCAGCCGGCCGGCGTCGGGCCGCTCCAGGAAGTTGAGACAGCGCAGCAGGGTCGACTTGCCAGTACCGGAGGGGCCTATCACCACGATGATCTCGCCCCGCTCGATCTCGAGATCGATACCGTCGAGCACGGTGGCGTCGCCGAAGCGCTTGACGAGATTGGCTACCTTGATCATCTGCGATACGCCTCGTTGAGCCGCCACTCCAGGCGCCGCTGGCACCAGGCCAGCAGCTCGACAATACCCCAGTAGATCACCGCCACGGTGATGAAGGCCTCGAAGTAGAGGAAACTGCCGGCGGCCTCCTTCTGGGTCGCTCCCATCAGCTCGGTGACCCCCAGGGTGAACGCCAGAGAGGTGGCCTTGATCATGTCGATGAAGTAGTTCATCAGCGTCGGCACCGCCACCCGGGTGGCCTGGGGCAGAACGATGCGCCGCATCAGCTGGGCGTTGGTCATGCCGATCGACAGCGCCGCCTCGGTCTGGCTGCGGTCGACGCCAACGATGGCAGCACGGATTGACTCCGCCATGTAGGCGGAGAAGTGCAGGGTCAAGCCCATGATGGTGGCGGTGATGCCGTCGATCTGGGTCAGGAAGGCCAGCACCTGGGGCAAGCCGTAATAGAACAGGAACAGCTGCACCAGCAGCGGCGTACCGCGAAAGAAGGAAATGAACAGCAGGGTGATGCCGTTCAGGCCCGGAATCCTCAGCACCCGGATCACCGCCAGACCGCAGGCCAGTGCCAGGGCCAGCACCATTCCCGCCATCGCCATCCCCAGGGTGTGCGGCAGGTAGCTCAGCAAGATGGGCAGCAGCCCCAGCATGTAATCGAAATCGAGCACGCTCATATCAGGCGCCAGCGCTCCTCAGGGCCGGGTGATGTCGGTGCCGAACCAGTGCCCGGAGATCTCGGCCAGAGTACCGTCCTCGCGCAGCGTCGAGAGTGCCGCGTCGACTTCGTCGCGCAGGGCACGGTCGGCCTCGGTATCGCGGAACGGCAGAGCATTGCGAATCTCGGAGAACGGCTGCCCGGCCAGAGCCAGCGGCAGTGGCTTTTCCTTGATTACCTGGCTTGCGCTGACGCGATCCATGACGAAGGCATCGACGCGGCCAAGTGCAGTATCCTGCTCGATGTTGCTCTCGTAGGTACGAATGTCGATCTCGTCGGCATGAGGCAGCTCGCGCAGCAGCTGCTCGTAGTTGGAACCCAGGTTGACCGCCACGGTCTTGCCGCGCAGGTCCTCGACGCTGCCGATCGCCTCGTTGCCTTCCTTGACCACCACCTGGGCCCCGTCATAGACATAGGGCTGCGTGAAGACATACTTCGCTTCGCGCTCCTCGGTGATGGTGATCTGGTTGGCGATGGTGTCGATACGACCGGACTCCAGCATGCCGAACAAGCCGGAGAAGTTGGCGGTGACGAATTCCACCTCGGTACCCATCTCCTCGGCCACCGCCTCCATGACGTCGACCTCGAAGCCCTTGAGGGTATCCTGTTCGACAAAAGTGAAAGGAAAGTAGCCGCCGGACATGCCGACCTTGAGCGTATCTTCCTCGGCGGCGGCGCCACCGGCGAAGCCGATGACACCGGCGGACAGCAGCGCCAGAGCAAAGGAGCGAGACATGATGACCTCCTGTTTTTGACAGAGCTTTATGGAATAAAAACCTAAAACCCATATTCCACTTTGGCCTTCACCATAGAGAAAATTCCAGGCGATGGCCAATAGCGGACAATTATGCCTGCCATAGGCGAAGTCCGCAGGTGATTCATTCACAGCAACGCTGAACGTCCCTGTGGATAACCACTGGAAAGCCGTCGCAAGCTCCGTCTACTCGGGCCCGTCGGACAATCGATCAGGAATTGATCACTGCCGACAACGCGTGAGGTTTCCGGCGGGCTGACAGGAGAGAGGCGCCGCGGTAGAGTGCACGGTCCGAGACGGGGAGACAGCATGCAGCCGATCGACAGCCTTCACGACTTTTTCGCTCGCACCGGAGCCGAGGTGACGCTCTACCACCTGGGGCGTCGCGTCGAGCCCTGTGCGCTCGCCACCCTGGCAGCCCTGGAGCACGACGGCCAGCCCTGGCCGCAACCCTGGCAGGGCAAGGCCCGGCTGGCGATGGTGTTCCGTCTCGGCGAGCTCCCCGACCCGCTGATCTGGTTCCTGGATCTGCCGCTGGACGAACAGGGTCGGCTGGACCCGGCTCCTCGTGATGCCTTCCTGCAGCGCCTGCTCGAGACCCTGGGGCGCAACGTCCAGGGGCTGGGCCGCGAGGACGGCGAGACGATCGACAACCTGATGAAGGACAACCCCCTGGCCTTCACCCCCACCCTGCCCTTCCAGGCCATGCTGCACGCCCGTGCCAGCTTCGATCTTGACCGGCCGGCCAGCCAGCACCTGGAGCTGGCCGAGGCCTATCTGGAAGGCCAGCAGGATCTGGACTGGCGAGCACTGGGTCTGCAGGGGCTGGCCGACTTCGCGGTGCGCATGGACGACGGCCAGGCCGAGCGGCTGGCGACTCGGTTGCCGGCCCTGCCCGGCGAGGTACTCACCTCACTGTGCTACTGTCTGGAGCACGTATCCGTTGGGACCACACTGGGCGAGGCCCTGCGCGCCCGGGGCGAGGCGGCCGCCAATGCCGGCGACATCGAGGGCTTCTGCGCCTGCGTGCGGGCGGTCTCGGGGGCAAGCGACGAGCTGGCCGGTGCCTGGTATGACGATCTGCTCGTCGATTCGAAGGCCTGCGGCCCCGACTTGCTGGCCGCCATCGCTGGACGCGGCTGGCGCCATCTCGAAGACGGCGAGCGATTACCGCGTTACCTGACTCGGCTCGCCGAATTGCCGCGGACGGACTTCACCTCCGTGGCACGGGACCTGGCGTTGATCCCGCGCCTGCGACTGCCGGTCCTGATGATACTGCGCGAGGCCGAGCCGGACTCGGCGATCGGCCGCCGCCTGGCCGGCCTGTCCCGCCAAGGACGCCACGAGGAGTGAGTCAATGAAGGAGCTGCCCTACCAGGCCAAGGCGGTGATCGGCCGCCGCGAGATGGTAACGTTGCCGGAACTCGGCCTGACGCTGTGCGCCAAGGCCGACACCGGCGCGCGCACCTCGGCGCTGCACGCCGAGGACATCGAGTCCTACGAGGAGGACGGCCACCTGTGGGTGAGCTTCACCACCCGAGGCGGAGGGCCGACCAGCCCGCCCCACGTGTTCCGTGTACATCTCCATGATCGACGCCGAGTCACCAGTTCCAACGGCCAGGCCGAATGGCGCTACGTGATTCGCACGCCCATGCAGCTAGGTGAACTGGAATTCCTGGTCGAGCTGACGCTCACCGACCGCCGTAACATGCGCCACCCCATGCTGCTTGGGCGGCGCGCCCTGCGTAGGCTGCTGGTGGCACCCGGCGCCGGCTTCCTGCACGGCGAACCCTGATACTGGCCATTTGGCAACGGAGGCCACATGCATATCGCGCTGCTGTCTCGCAATCGCAAGCTCTACTCCACTCGCCGGCTGATCGAGGCCGCCGAGCAAAGGGGTCACACCACGCGGGTGGTCGATACCCTGCGCTGCTACATGAGCATCGCCTCGCATCATCCTTCGATCCATTACAAGGGTGCAGAGCTCGAGCCGTTCGACGCCGTGATCCCCCGCATCGGTGCCTCGATCACCTTCTATGGCTGCGCCGTGCTGCGCCAGTTCGAGATGATGGGGACGCCGGTGCTCAACGACAGCGTGTCCATCACCCGCTCTCGGGACAAGCTGCGTTCGCTGCAGCTGCTGTCGCGCAAGGGCATCGGACTGCCGGTGACCGGCTTCGCCCACTCGCCGGACGACATTCCCGACCTGATCACCATGGTCCGAGGGGCCCCTTTGGTGATCAAGCTGCTCGAGGGCACCCAGGGCATCGGCGTCGTGCTGGCCGAGACCAACCAGGCCGCCGAGTCGGTGATCCAGGCTTTCATGGGCATGAAGGCCAACATCATGGTCCAGGAGTACATCAAGGAGGCCAAGGGCGCCGACATCCGCTGCCTGGTGATCGGCGACAAGGTCGTGGCCTCGATGAAGCGCCAGGCCGCCGAAGGCGAGTTTCGTTCCAACCTGCATCGTGGCGGCAGCGCCAGCGTGATCCGCATCACTCCGGAGGAACGCTCCACGGCGATTCGCGCCGCCAAGGCCATGGGCCTGAGAGTCGCCGGCGTCGACCTGCTGCGTTCCAACCACGGGCCCGTGATCATGGAGGTGAATTCCTCGCCCGGCCTGCAGGGGATCGAGACCGCCACCGGCAAGGACATCGCCGGGCTGATCATCGAACACCTGGAAAAGAGTTCAGTTCCCCGTCGCAAGGCGCCACCCAAGCCTAAAGGCTAAGCCGCATCGCACAATAAATTGGTCGTGGGGGGTGGCAAAAGGCCGGCGACACCCCCACAATCTGCGTCACCGGAGGAGGTGACCGCCCATGTTTCTCGATAATCGCCAGGTGGCGATGGACAGCGTCCTCGAGGCGCTGGCCGACAGCATCGACTATTTCCAGGATAACCATGAGCGCCTGAGGCCGAGCCTGCGTCAGGCCCTGCAGCCCTATTTCGAGACCCGCAAGTCATCGATGCGCCGGCTCCAGGACCTGGCCCGCAAGCACCTCGACCTTCTCCCCCGCGATGCCGACGTCGAACGCGACGACTACATGTGGCTGTGGAGCCGCCTGAAGAGCTTCGTCGGCGACGACAGCCAGGTGCTGATCAACGAACTGCTGGAACAGGAGCGGGTGCTGATGCAAGCGCTCTCGACCCTGTTCACCCACCCGCTGCCCGATCCCATCGAGCCGGTCATCGAGGAGTGCTGGAAGCACTGTCGGTCGCTGATCCGCGAACTCTATCGTCAGCAGAAGAAGCATCAGAAGCGCTGAGCGCGTCCTGCGGTACGACCTGCAGCGGCTCTTCGGGCCCCAGGAAATGAGGCTCGCGCCCCCAGACATAGAGATCTCCCAGGGTCGCCACCCGCGCGACCCATTCCCGCGCCCTCAGCCATAACACGCCTTCGGAGGGACGTTCCGGGGCAGCGCAACCACGCGCCTCGAGGCCCAGCGCCTCGGCAATGAACAGCGCCCGCGGCAAATGCCAGGACTGGGTGACCAACAGCGCCCGATCCACCGTGAACACATCCCGGGCCCGAGACAGGGTATCGAAGGTGCTGAAACCAGCGTAGTCCAGGGTCATGGCGGCATCGGGCACCTCCCGTTTGCGCAGGTCCCGCCACATGGTCACCGGCTCGTTGTAGTAGCGAGTGCTGTTGTCACCGGAGAGCAGCAGGTGCATCACCCGCCCCTGCCGGTAAAGCCGCGCTGCCGCCTGCATGCGTCCCTCGAAGTGCGGGTTGCGCTCACCGCTGCGCGTCCAATGCGACGTACCGAACACGATGCCGACCCGCTCTGGACCACAGTGGCCAGGCTCCGTGTCGATCCGCTCTCGCGTCTCGGACAGCATCCACAGGTTGGCCCCCACGAACAGTAAAATCGCCAGGAGCGCGAGCGCCCCCAGCGACATCAGCAGCCCCCTGACACCTTTCCACAATAAGATGGGCATCCGCCTTTCCTGATTGGCTTACCATAGCGGCGATTCATGCCGCGAGCGGCCGGCCCTTGGCAGCCCGCAGCAACCGCCGTTGACGTGTGGACCAATAAAAATTTCGACGGTCCGAGGCTTCGACACCTCGGCGGCCGGAATGACTTGGTTCGTGACCGATGAGCCTGCACACTTCCTCATTGCCATCGGGTCGTCGAGCGCCGACATGAATCGCATTGTGGTGAAATGTTGCGGTCAAAACATGCCGAGCTCGAGCTTCGCTTCATCGCTCATCATCTCACGGCTCCAGGGCGGGTCGAAGACGATCTCGGTATGTACCTGGCTGATCTGCGGAGCGCCGAGGATCTTGTGCCGCGCATCGGCAGCGATGACGTCGCCCATGCCGCAGCCAGGGGCGGTCAACGTCATGCGGATGGTGACGATGCGCTCGCCGGTGATCAGACGCTCGATACGGCAGCCGTAGACCAGCCCGAGTTCGACGATATCGACCGGGATCTCGGGGTCGAAGCAGGTGCGCAGCTGGTCCCAGACGAACCGTTCGATCTGCTCCTCGGTGGCGTCCTCGGGCAGCGTCGGCCGCGGCAGCGCCTCGAGCCCAAGGGCATCCAGGTTGCTGCCCTC
Organism: Halomonas sp. B23F22_20; assembly: GCF_043496985.1. NCBI lineage: Bacteria > Pseudomonadati > Pseudomonadota > Gammaproteobacteria > Oceanospirillales > Halomonadaceae > Halomonas > Halomonas sp. B23F22_20. Next base: position 6,053 of record NZ_JBIEKH010000015.1, on the reverse strand, counting down.
GATCAGATAGAGCCGTCCCTCATGCCCCACGCTGACCGAGTTGCCCTTGGCCTGCATCACGCTGACCTCGCTGTCCTCGGCCAGCGTCACCGTCTTGCCGAAGGGAATGGAGATGACCTCGACGTCGCGCTGCAGGGGCAGGACCTGCCCCTTGCTCAACGCTGCCAGTGGATCGGTATCGCTCATGTGTCTCCCTTTGGCTCAGCGCAGCATGCCCACGACCCGCTCCAGCCCGTCGACGAAGACGTCGACCTCCTCGGGGGTGTTGTAGGCAGCGAAGGAGGCACGGCAGGTGGCATCCACCCCGAACGACGCCAGCAGCGGCTGGGCGCAGTGATGGCCGGTGCGGATCGCCACACCGAGCTGATCGATCAACAGGCCGATGTCCTGGGCATGGGCCCCCTCGACGACGAAGGACAGCACCCCGGCCTTGTCCGGCGCGGTGCCAAGGATACGCAGGCCGTCGATGCGCGCCACGCCCTCGGTGGCATGCTGCAGCAGTCGCCCTTCCCAGGCGCTGATCAACGGCAGGCCAATCTCCTCGATCCACTCTAGCGCCCGGCCCAGGGCAACCACTTCGGCGATGGCCGGGGTGCCGGCCTCGAACTTGTGGGGAATGCCGGCGAAGGTGGTGGGCGACTCGAAGGACACGGTGGCGATCATCTCGCCGCCACCCTGCCAGGGCGGCATGGCCTCGAGCAGCTCGGCGCGGCCGTAAAGCACACCGACGCCGGTGGGCCCATAGACCTTATGGCCGGAGAAGGCATAGAAGTCGACGCCCAGCGCCTGCACGTCGACCTTCTGGTGCGGTGCGCCCTGGGCGCCATCGACCAGGATCAGCGCACCGTGCCGATGCGCCACCTCGGCCATCTCGGCCACCGGGTTGACGGTGCCGAACGCATTGGAGACATGGTTGACCGCCACCAGCCTGGTGCGCTCGGAGATCAGGTCGCGATAGGCGGCCTGGTCGAGCACGCCGCGCTCGTCCACCGGAATCACCTTGAGGGTGAAGCCGCGCTCGGCGGCCAGCAGCTGCCAGGGCACGATGTTGGAGTGATGCTCCAGGCGCGAGACCAGTACCTCGTCGCCTTCGCCCAGGTTGGCGCGCCCCCAGCTGCCCGCCACCAGGTTGATCGCCTCGGTGGTGCCGCGAGTGAAGACGATCTCGCGGGTCTCGGCGGCGTTCAGGAAGCCGCGCACGGTCTCCCGAGTGCCTTCGTAGGCCGCGGTGGCCTCGTCGGCCAGGGTGTGCAGCCCGCGATGGATATTGGCGTTATAGCGCCGGTAATAGTCGTCGAAGGCCTCGATCACCTGGCGCGGGGTCTGGCTGGTGGCCGCATTGTCGAGATAGACCAGCGGCTTGCCGTGGACCTCCCGATCGAGGATCGGGAAGTCGCGGCGTACCCGGGCCACGTCGAGCAGCAGATCGCTGAAATCGACCATGGATCAGTCCTCGCTGAAGGCGGCGGCGGTCTCCACCAGACCCGCCAGGTTGAAGCGCTCCGGCAACTTGCCGGCCACGGTCAGCTCGACCCGCTCGGCCACCGCGTCCAGATCGACCAGCTCCATCACCTCACCGGCGAAGGCCAGGGTCAGCAGCCCACGGGCGGTCTGTTCGTCGATGCCGCGGGTGCGCATGGCATAGACCGCTTCCTCGTCGAGCTGACCGGTGGTGGCGCCGTGGGCGCACTTGACGTCGTCGGCGTAGATCTCGAGCTCGGGCTTGGTGTCGACCTCGGCGCGGTCGGAGAGCAGCAGGTTGGCGTTGCTCTGCTCGGACTCGATCTTCTGGCTGTCGCGCTTGACCACTACCCGGCCGTTGAACACGCCATGGGCCCGGTCGTCGAGGATGCCCTTGTAGTTCTCGCTGGAGCGAGTGTGGGGCGCGTTATGGTTGACCAGAGTGTGGTTGTCCACGTGCTGGCGGCCCTGGCCATAGAACAGGCCATGGAAGGTCGCCTCGGCGCCCTCGCCGTTGAGGTCGCTGACCAGATCGTTGCGCACCAGGCCGCCGCCCAGGTTCAGGTTGAACGAGGTGTAGCGGCTGTCGCGGGCCTGCTCCACCTGGATGCTGGCCACGTGGCGATCCTTGAGCGGCGCCTCCTGCAGCTTGTAGTGAGTCAGGATCGCACCGCGATCGAGGATGATCTCCTCCACCAGGTTGGTGAAGTTGGCAGCACCCTCCTCGCCTACGTGGTGCTCGATCAGGGTGGCCTCGCTGCGTCCGCCGGCCTCGACCAGGATCCGCGGATGACTCATCACCTCGCGCTCGCCGGCCCGGGACAAGAACTGCAGCACGATGGGCTTCTCCACCACGGTGCGCGGCGCCATCCGGACCAGGGCCCCTTCCTCGAAGAAGGCGGTGTTGAGGGCGGCGAAGGGCGAGAACTCGACGCCGGTGAGTCGACCCAGCGGGCCGCCCACGGCCTCGTGGTTCTCCTCCAGGGCCTTCGACAGCGGCACGACCTGCACCCCCGCGGGCAGATCGCCGAGATCCGACAGCGCCGGGGCGAATACGCCATCGACGAAGGTCAGCCGATGGGCCTCGATGGGCAGGGTCAGCGCCGCCGCCGCGGCCGGGGAAAATTCAGCGCTATCCGCCAGGGCGAAGTCGTTGGCGGCGATGTCGCGCACGTCGGTGTATTTCCATTCCTCGATACGCCGGTGCGGGAAGCCCAGCGCCTCGAAGCGGGCGGCGCCGGCCTGGCGCCGGGCGGCGATCCAGGTCGGCTCGTCGCCACGGGCGGCATTGCGCTCGGCCAGACGGTCGAGGAAGCGTTGCACGTCGTCGTTCATGCCGCGGAGCCCTCCAGCAGCCAGTCGTAGCCACGGTCCTCGAGTTCACGGGCCAGGTCGGCGTCACCGCTCTTGACGATGCGGCCGTCGACCAGCACGTGCACACGATCGGGCACGATGTAGTCGAGCAGCCGCTGGTAGTGGGTCACCAGCAGGATGCCGCGGTCCTCGGCGCGCAGCGAGTTGACGCCTTCGGCGACCACCTTCATGGCGTCGATATCGAGGCCGGAGTCGATCTCGTCGAGCATGGCCAGCTTCGGCTGGAGCACCAGCATCTGCAGGATCTCGTTGCGCTTCTTCTCGCCGCCGGAGAAGCCCTCGTTGACGGCGCGCTGCAGGAAGCTGGCGTCCATCTTCATGAAGGCGATCTTCTCCTTGATCAGCTTCATGAACTCGGGTGCGGGAATCTCGCCCAGGCCTTCGGCCTCGCGCTTGGCGTTGAGGGCCGCCTTGAGCAGGTAGATGTTCTTGACCCCGGGGATCTCGACCGGGTACTGGAAGCCCAGCAGCAGGCCGGCGCGAGCGCGCTCCTCGATCTCCATTTCGAGGACGTCTTGGCCCTCGAAGGTGATCGTGCCCTGGGTGACCTCATAGCCGTCCTTGCCGGCGATCACCGCCGACAGGGTCGACTTGCCGGCCCCGTTGGGGCCCATGATGGCGTGCACCTCGCCGGCGCCGATGGTCAGGTTGAGGCCCTTGAGGATCTCGGAACCCTCGACCGTGACGTGCAGATCCTTGACTTCGAGCATCTTGACTACCTTTCGATCTTTGGGCCGCCTCGGCGGCTCGCAATAAGTTGATTCGTGTCCGACGCGTCTAACGCCTGGCAGCGGCATGAACGATGAACTGTCCCGGCGACAAGCCTGCGCGAGGCGCTGTGAACCCATCCCTGGGCGCTACTTTTGCCATCCATGGCAAAAACCCTCGCTCCGCCTTGTCCCCCGCGCTCATCTCTCCGGGGCCGCGAACAGCGGCCTTAACCAACCGCCCCTTCCAGGGTGACGTTCAACAGCGCCTCGGCCTCCACGGCGAACTCCATCGGCAGCTCCTGGAAGACGTCCTTGCAGAAGCCGTTGACGATCATGTTCACCGCATCCTCCTCGGCGATGCCGCGGCTCTGGCAGTAGAACAGCTGGTCCTCGCCGATCTTGGAGGTGGTCGCCTCGTGCTCCACGGTGGCCGAGCTGTTGCGGATCTCCTGGTAGGGGAAGGTATGGGCCCCGCAGGTGTCGCCGATCAGCAGCGAGTCGCACTGGGTATAGTTGCGGGCGTTGCGCGCCCGTGGCCCCACCTTGACCAAGCCCCGATAGGACTGGTCGGAGCGGCCGGCGGAAATGCCCTTGGAGACGATGGTCGAGCGCGAGCCCTCGCCGATATGGATCATCTTGGTGCCGGTGTCGGCCTGCTGGCGGCCGTTGGTCACCGCCACCGAGTAGAACTCGCCCACGCTGTCCTTGCCCCGCAGCATGCAGGACGGGTACTTCCAGGTGATGGCGGAGCCGGTCTCGACCTGGGTCCAGCTGATGTGGGAGCGGTCGCCGCGGCAGTCGCCGCGCTTGGTGACGAAGTTGTAGATGCCCCCCTTGCCATCCTCGTCGCCCGGATACCAGTTCTGCACCGTGGAGTACTTGATCGAGGCGTCTTCGAGTGCCACCAGCTCGACCACCGCGGCATGCAGCTGGTTCTCGTCACGCTGGGGCGCGGTGCAGCCCTCCAGATAGGAGACCTGGGCACGGCTCTCGCAGACGATCAGGGTGCGCTCGAACTGGCCGGTGTTGGCGGCGTTGATGCGGAAGTAGGTGGACAGCTCCATGGGGCAGGTCACGCCTTCCGGCACGAACACAAAGGAACCGTCGGTGAACACCGCAGAGTTGAGCGCCGCGAAGTAGTTGTCACCCTGAGGCACCACGCTGCCAAGGTACTGCTTGACCAGCTCCGGGTAGTCACGGATCGCCTCGGAGATCGAGCAGAAGATCACGCCCGCCTCGTGGAGCTTGTCCTTGAAGGTGGTGGTCACCGAGACGGAATCGAACACGGCGTCCACCGCCACCCCGGCCAGTGCCGCCCGCTCGTGCAACGGGATGCCCAGCTTCTCGTAGGTCTCGAGCAGCTTGGGATCGACCTCGTCGAGGCTCTGGGGCTTGTCCTCGTCGCGCTTGGGGGCGCTGTAGTAGGAGATCGCCTGGTAGTCGATCGGGGGATAGTCCAGGTGCGCCCAGGAGGGAGGCGTCATCTTCAGCCACTGGTGGTAGGCCTTCAGGCGCCACTCCAGCATCCACTCGGGCTCGCCCTTCTTCTTCGAGATGAAGGCGATGGTGTTCTCGTCCAGGCCCGGCGGTACCGTATCGCTCTCGATGTCGGTCACGAAGCCTTCCTTGTATTCGCGACGGACAAGCTGTTCCATTTCCTGACTTGCCATGATGTTGTCCCCTCCCGGGCTGGTTGGGTCGGCGAGCGACGCTCGCCTCGGGTAATGAATCCGCGGGTGATCAGGCCTCGGCGGCCAGACTCACGCTCTGAATGGGCAGCTGCACAGGCAGCTTGATCGGGGTGGTGTCGGCCAGGTGGGCCAGGGTCACGCTGTCGAGCAGGGCCCGCACCGCCAGCGAGACCCGCTGCCAGTTGTCGGAGACGCCGCAGGTAGCCACCAGCTCGCAGTCGCCCTCGGCCTGACTGCACTCGGTCATCGCCACCGGCCCCTCGATGGCGGCGATGATGTCGCTGGCGGTGATATGCGACGCCGGCCGCGCCAGGGAATAGCCCCCCTGGGCACCGCGGCGAGACTCCAGCAGCCCCGCGCGCACCAGCATCTTCAGCGTCTTGCTGACCGTCGGATGCGGCACCTGAACCGCCTCGGCGAGTTCCGCCGCCGCATGCGGCTGCTCGGGGTGACGGGCGATCTGCGCCATCACCACCGCCGCGTAGTCGGTCAGTCTGGAAAGCTTCAGCAAGGCGGACCTCCCCGGAAACACCCCTGTTGATCGATTGCGGACCATTTTAGTCCTGTATGGCCCCGATGTGAACCCTAGGCCAGGCGCTTTCCTGCCCGAGAGCGACACTTGGCGACACGTTCGATGCCATTACCATCAAAAACGACAATCGTTCTCATTCTGAAAGACAATCACTTCAGCCCGTCTCCCGTCTCCCGTCTCCCGTCTCCCGTCTCCCGTCTCCCGTCTCCCGTCTCCCGTCTCCCGTCTCCCGTCTCCCGTCTCCCGTCTCCCGTCTCCCGTCTCCCGTCTCCCGTCTCCCGTCTC
>NZ_JBIEKH010000098.1:0-656 GCF_043496985.1 Halomonas sp. B23F22_20 | reverse complement strand
ATAGGCGATTACAAACTTGATTTCACAAAAGCCTTTATTCCCGAAAAAGATACTCCTATTCGAATCTCCGGTATCATTGGAGATGTTAAAATCATTATGCCAGAGAACGTTGACTTCCGGATCGAAGCCAGGGTTAAGATGGGAGACATTCGAGTTCTTCACGAAAAAACAGATGGGATTAATCGCACGATGAGTTATGAAACGCCTGATTACCAAACAGCTAGTCAAAAGGTTACATTATCTGTTGATTTAAAAGTAGGCGATATTCGTCTGGATCGGGTGTAGGTGATGTTATGTTAAAACGACTAAACAGTATTCGTTATACGTTTGTACGTTCTCATTTATATGGGTTATTTTTGACCGTACTGATTGGGATGTCTGTTCTTTTAGGGATATATGTGCTGAGGGAACCAGAATGGCTTACTTCTCAAGCGATTTTTTTCTTTATTGCTTTGTTTTCCATTACCGCTTGTCTTGTGTCAGTCTTTATAGGATTTCAATCGAGTAGATTTATGAGAGAGAAAATGTATGCCCTCTCTATGATGGTACGTGCACTTAAACAGGGCAGTTATGAGGCTTCTGTACACATGCCTACTAACGATGAATTTGGTGATATGGGCGGAGAGCTGAATGAGTTGGCTCAAAAGTTGCAAAAT
>NZ_JBIEKH010000097.1:0-656 GCF_043496985.1 Halomonas sp. B23F22_20 | reverse complement strand
GATCGAGGGCGAACACCCCCACGGGGCTGCCCAGCTTCGCCGAGCCAGCCCACATTGGCTACGCCATTCCTATGTGACCGCGATGGGGAACCTGGGAGCCAGTCTGCGCCATCTGAATCGAAGCGCTGGCCATGCCTCCATCGAGACAACAGCCCAGTACGACCATGCTTCAGAAGACGCATGGCACCAGGACATGGAGCGAACGCCACTGGATGGATGGGCCCTGAGCACAGGGCCCGGAAAGCTGGCTACTTGAGATGCTCAGCTGCGTCCAGGACGTCACCGGCCAAGAAGACCCAGCCCCCTGCCCCCGAGCCAGTGCGGCACAACGGGCGCGGGGGCTGTATCCCGCGCAGGAGACGTTCCTCGAGGATGGCAGTTTTCAGCTCTGATGAGCGAACCTGGAGTATGCGAGCAGCGTCGTTGATACCGAGACGCTCTGACCGGAATCCATTTCCTTTAGCCATAAGGGGGGGGCTCTCATTGTCGTGATGCCAGGATGCGTTCGACGTTGCGCACTTCGCTGGAAATTTCCGAGAGCTCCATGCCCAGTTGCTCCGACTCGGTGTGTTGATCTTCCATCCAGCAATCGGCGCCAGGTGGCGGCGGGCCAGCGTCGCGGATCTCTGCGTCGATCGCATCACGATGGTTTGCCA
>NZ_JBIEKH010000096.1:0-662 GCF_043496985.1 Halomonas sp. B23F22_20 | reverse complement strand
ATGCAAGAGTTCGACAAAACAGCAAGCGACGTAATCGAAGTATTGACGCCTGGAAAAGACAACGCCAGCAGACAGCAAGCCAACTCCGGACGCCGCAAGAGAAAGCTCAAGATCTACAAAAACCCGGAAACCGGGGAGGTCATTGAAACTCGCGGGGGTAACCAAAAGACATTAAAAGCCTGGAAAGACAAACACGGCGCCGAAACCGTTGAAACCTGTCTTGTGCGGACAGAAGACTAAAGGATCACAGAAGCCCCTGACGCTACCCAGGGGCTCCTTCCCCACCCTAATGGATCATTCTGCCTCGGGATCGCGCCGCTTAGCCACCACCATAGCCCCTCGCGTGAGAGAATAAGCAGAAGTCGTCACTATGCGGCGATGTTGATTAAGGTATTCATCGCTACTTCCTACGTTAAGTGGCAATATCGCATCAACCTCATACCCCTCTTGATCGAACTTGTTGCAAGCATTCTCAAGCTCTTCGGCTAGAGACTCAATGTCGGGCACGGAATATGTATATATTCTCCGGCGCTCGGGATCGGAAATCCCCATCCGAGACCGCATCGTCTCTTTATTATAGTCTTCTGACTTACAGCTTACGTAAAAGCCAGTCACTCGATACTTTGGCATCCTTTCACTCACAAAAAACTCCTTGCTTTCAT
>NZ_JBIEKH010000095.1:0-662 GCF_043496985.1 Halomonas sp. B23F22_20 | reverse complement strand
GTTCTCCAACAGCCCCTCTATTGGACACACGCGGAAAGTCGGTTGGTAAATCTAATATAGGTAAATCTTTCAACTGTTCTTTCCAATAAGAGGCCTGATTCTCCAATCTTTCTTCCAACCATGTCCGTTGCCAGTATGAAAAATCTGCATACTGTATTGGTAAAGGATCCAGGTCCGGTTCAACACCGCGCCTATAAGCGTTATACAGTTCCGTTAATTCCCTTACAAAAACCCCCATTGACCACCCGTCAGAAATAATGTGATGCATATTCAATAATAATAAATACTCCCCTTGATATTTCACCTGAATTAGCTTAATCCTGATGAGTGGACCATTTTCTAAATCAAATGGTTTACTGGACTCATCCTGAATCATTTGATCTAAATCATGAGTATTTGTATTTAGAGATATGACTTCAATTGAACGATGGCAGGGTGGCTGTATTACCTGTTCAGGTTCTCCATCTTTACTTTTAAAAACAGTTCTGAGAGCTTCATGCCGATTAACAATCGTATTAAAACTTTTCTGTAAAGCCTCAATATCTAAATCACCTTTTAATCGCAAAGCCAATGGAATGTTATACGCTACTTCATTTGGGTCTAACTCATGTAAAAACCAAAGACGACGCTGCGCAAAAGATAAGGGTAATTTAACACCCTCT
>NZ_JBIEKH010000094.1:0-642 GCF_043496985.1 Halomonas sp. B23F22_20 | reverse complement strand
CAGGGAGTCGATGACGGTGTTGCCGGTCACGAACACCATGGCGGGATCGATACCTTCCTCCAGTAGGTTGTTTCTAGAGGTATCGGTCGGTGCGAAATGCAGCTTGGCGAGGGCCCCGGTCAGCTTGCGATTGCCCTCCTCCGGCCACGGCGAATAGAGGTTACCGGTACGCAGGCCAGCTTCCACATGGCCAACGGGAATTTGCTGGTAATAGCAAGCCAGCGTAGTGGAGAAGGTGGTTGCCGTATCACCATGCACCAGCACGATATCCGGCCGAAAATCGTTCAGAACGTCTTTCATGCCCTGCAGGATGCCGGTGGTGACATCGTTGAGATCCTGGCCGGGCTTCATCAGATCGAGATCGTACTCAGGCTTGAGCTCAAAAAGGCTGAGCACCTGATCGAGCATTTCACGATGCTGTGCGGTCACGCAAACGCGTGCATCAAAACGCTCATCGGCGGCAAGCTGCAAAGCGAGAGGGGCCATTTTGATGGCTTCGGGGCGAGTACCGAAAACGGTAAGAACTTTCACTTGGTCTTTCCTTGGCAGCACCTAGCCACCTTCCTGGTTTCAACGATCAACAAGCTGGTACTCAAGTTCCTGGCAGCGCAAGAAATAATGCTCCAGAAGACTCTGCGTTTC
>NZ_JBIEKH010000014.1:0-133633 GCF_043496985.1 Halomonas sp. B23F22_20 | reverse complement strand
CTTCTAGACCGGCATCCCCATCCAGGTATTGCTGCACCACTTGCAACTTAAACTGGTCGCTGTACTGATTCCGCATAGAAACACCCCGAAGGTTGGATTGGGTGTCCAACTTTCGGGGTGCAGTTCACAATGGCCACGGGCGTTGTCTTTCAGGAGAGATACGGCGTGTCAGCCTTGCTGGCCTTCCTGGCGCTTGGCCTCCTGTTCACGACGGCGAATTTCACGCGGGTCGTTATGGGCGCGGCGGCGGCGACGCGGCGTCTCTTCCTTCACTGCTTCGGCCTTCGGCTCGGGCTGGGCATCGGCCTTGTCGTCAGCCTTCGGCTCTTCGGCTTTGGCCTCTGCCTTGGGCTGCTCGGCCTTGGTGTCCGGCTTGGCTTCCGCCTTCGGCTCCTCGGCTTTAGTGTCTGCCTTGGGCTGCTCGGCCGTGGTGTCCGGCTTGGCTTCCGCCTTCGGCTCCTCGGCTTTGGCCTCTGCCTTGGGCTGATCGGCCTTGGTGTCCGGCTTGGCTTCCGCCTTCGGCTCTTCGGCTTTGGCCTCTGCCTTGGGCTGCTCGGCCTTGGTGTCCGGCTTGGCTTCCGCCTTCGGCTCCTCGGCTTTAGCGTCTGCCTTGGGCTGTTCCACCTTGGCTTCGGCCTTCGGCTCCTCGGCTTTGGCGTCTGCCTTGGGCTGATCGGCCTTGGTGTCCGGCTTGGCTTCGGCCTTCGGCTCCTCGGCTTTGGCGTCTGCCTTGGGCTGATCGGCCTTGGTGTCCGGCTTGGCTTCGGCCTTCGGCTCCTCGGCTTTGGCGTCTGCCTTGGGCTGATCGGACGTGGTGTCCGGCTTGGCTTCCGCCTTCGGCTCCTCGGCTTTAGCGTCTGCCTTGGGCTGATCGGCCTTGGTGTCCGGCTTGGCTTCCGCCTTCGGCTCCTCGGCTTTGGCCTCTGCCTTGGGCTGTTCCGCCTTGGTGTCCGCCTTGGCTTCCGCCTTCGGCTCCTCGGCTTTGGCGTCTGCCTTGGGCTGATCGGCCTTGGTGTCCGACTTGGCTTCCGCCTTCGGCTCCTCGGCTTTGGCCTCTGCCTTGGGCTGTTCCGCCTTGGCGTCGGCCTTCGGCTGCTCGGCTTTGGCCTCTGCCTTGGGCTGTTCCGCCTTGGTGTCCGGCTTGGCTTCGGCCTTCGGCTCCTCGGCTTTGGCGTCTGCCTTGGGCTGATCGGCCTTGGGCTGTTCCGCCTTGGCTTCGGCCTTCGGTTCTTCGGCTTTAGCGTCTGCCTTGGGCTGTTCGGCCTTTGGCTGATCGGCTTTCGCCTCTTCCGGCTGTGCTTCTGCCTTGGCCGCCTCGGCCTGGAGGCGTTGCTGTTCGGATACCGCCTCCGGGTTCAGGGCGTGCTGGCGCTGTCGCTGGCGAGGATTGTTGCGCAGGCGCTTGGGCTTGGTATCGGCCTCGTTGGCGGCAGCCTTGGCCGGGCTCTCGTCCTTGGACTGTTCGGCCTTGCTTTCCTGGGGCTTGGCTTCTTGCGGCTTGCTGCTCTGGGTCTTTCCGTCCTGGGGCTTACGGCCTCCCTGGGGCTTGCTGTCCTGAGACTTGCGGGCCTCCGTCGGCTGGCGACCGTCGTCCTGGCGCTGGCCGCGACCTCGGCCGCCGCGCTGGCTGCCGCTCTTGTCGGTGCGCGACTTGTCATCGCCCTGGCGCTGTGGCTTGGCGGTACGACTCTCGTCTCGGCCTTCGCCGCGCTCCTGGCGCTGACCGCCACGGCGGTTGCGCTGGCGACCGTTGCCGCTGGGCTTGGCCTCGCCGCGCTGCTCATCGCGGCTTTCGGCCGGCCGGCCAGAGGAGGGCTGACGCTTGGCTTGCTCGTCGGTGCGGGAGGCCTCACCGCTCTGCGCGGGCTGTTCCTCCCCGCTCAGCAGGCGGGCGAAGCCCTTCACCAGACGACCCAGTACGCCATCCCGGGCGTTCGGGGCAGCGGCAGGAGCGGGCTTGGGGGTAGCCTTGGGAGCAGCCTTGGGGGAGGGAGCCGGCGACTCGGCCGACTTTTCCGGGGCTTCCTCACGCAGCGAGGCCGGTGCCGGTTCGTGATGCACCACGGTCTTCACCGCGGCCTCGTCCCGCTTGACCGGCTTGCCAAAGGATGCCTCGGGCTCCTTGCCCACTTCGGTCTCCATGGGCAGCTCGTAGCTGGACTTGTACGACGAGCCCTCCTCGTCGACATGATCGTCGCGCAGGCGCTGAACGTCGTAGTGGGGCGTGTCCATGTCGGGATTAGGCAGCAGCACCACCCGCACGTCCTGGCGACGCTCGATATCGGCCAGCACGGCGCGCTTCTCGTTGAGCAGGTAGGTGGCCACCGGCACCGGCAGGATGGCGCGGATCTGGGCGCTGCGCTCCTTCATCGCCTCTTCCTCGATCAGGCGCATGATCGACAGCGAGATGGAGCGTACGTCGCGGATGGTGCCCTGGCCGTCGCAGCGCGGGCAGACCACGCCGCTGGTCTCGCCCAGCGACGGGCGCAGGCGCTGGCGGGACATTTCCATCAGGCCGAAGCGGGAAATGCGGCCGATCTGCACCCGGGCGCGATCGAGCTTGAGGGCGTCGCGGACCCGGTTCTCGACCTCACGCTGGTTGCGCGCCGGCGACATGTCGATGAAGTCGATGACCACCAGGCCGCCGATGTCGCGCAGGCGCAGCTGGCGTGCGATCTCGTCGGCCGCCTCCAGGTTGGTCTGCAGCGCCGTTTCCTCGATATCGCTGCCGCGGGTGGCGCGCGCCGAGTTGATGTCGATGGACACCAGTGCCTCGGTGTGGTCGATGACGATAGAGCCGCCGGAGGGCAGCTTGACCTCACGTTCGTAGGCGGTCTCGATCTGTGACTCGATCTGGAAGCGCGAGAACAGCGGCACTTCGTCGGCGTAGCGCTTGATCTTCTGCTGGTAGGAGGGCATGACCTGGCGGATGAAGGCCAGCGCCTCCTGGTGGACCTGCTCGCTGTCGATCAGCACCTCGCCGATGTCCTGGCGCAGGTAGTCGCGCATGGCGCGGATGATGACGTTGGACTCGCGATAGATCAGGAAGGGCGCGGACCGCTTGCCGGCTTCCTCGGTGATCGACTCCCAGACTTGCACCAGGTAGTCGAGGTCCCACTGCAGCTCCTCGGGCGAGCGGCCGATGCCGGCGGTGCGCACGATCAGGCCCATCTTGTCGGGCACCGTCAGTTGGCCCATGGCCTCCTTGAGCTGGGCGCGTTCCTCGCCCTCGATGCGCCGCGAGATCCCCCCGGCCCGGGGGTTGTTGGGCATCAGTACCAGAAAACGGCCGGCCAGGCTGATGAAGGTGGTCAGTGCCGCGCCCTTGTTGCCGCGCTCCTCCTTGTCGACCTGGACAATGACTTCCTGGCCTTCCTTGAGCACTTCCTTGATGCTGGGGCGGCCAGAGGGTTCCTTGACGAAGTACTCGCGGGAGACTTCCTTGAGCGGCAGGAAGCCGTGGCGTTCGGCGCCGAAATCGACGAAGGCGGCTTCGAGGGAGGGTTCCACGCGGGTGATCTTGCCGCGATAGATGTTGGCTTTCTTCTGTTCCCGGGCACCGGACTCGATGTCCAGGTCGTAGAGGCGTTGTCCATCGACCAGGGCGACGCGCAGCTCTTCCGGCTGGGTCGCGTTGATGAGCATCCGTTTCATGTCGTCTCGCAAAATGGACGCGCCGGTGGGCGCCCATGGGCATCGACGATGGCGAACCGCAGGGTGCAGCGTGCTTGTGCTCAGCGCATGTCGCGGATGCGGAACTGCGCCCGGCCGTGTCGGGGCCTGATAGCAGTGGCGGGCCGGCACGGCATGATCATGTTGAGTACGGGGCGGAGGCAGGACATGTCTCGGCGGGTCGTTTCGTTTCCCATCCGGCCCTGCGGTCACCGCCAACACCTGGCATTCATCGATTCGCCAACGCCGGCCTCCGGCACGATGTTGTACGTATCCCGTGGTTGCCGCTCGCTCGTCAGAAGCGAGGCGGGGCGGGCGTGGCGTTGTATCGCTTGCTTGTCGGCGGCGGGACCTCGTGTGGGAGGGTCGTCGCGGCCTGATTTCGTCGCTCCGGCCTGCGTGTGTGTCGTGCAGGCGCGCGAATGGACGGTTCTGTCCACTGGAACGAATCCGCAATATACCAGTAAAGGGGATACCCAGCAATTGGCGGCAGAATGGCCGGCACTGCGGTAGAATGCGCCTTTTACGTCAGTGGTAAGTGGAGTGTCGCATGGCCGAGGGCCGCGAGGTGCAATGGGTGGAAGTGACCGAGGGCCAGGTGGGCCAGCGGGTCGATAATTTCCTGATGACGCGCGTCAAGGGAGCGCCTCGGGCGCTGATCTACCGCATCGTGCGCAAGGGCGAAGTGCGGGTGAACAAGAAGCGGGTCAAGGCCGATACCCGGCTGGCGTTGGGGGACGTGGTGCGCATACCGCCGCTCAAGCTCGCGCCCCGCGAGGCAGTCCGTGAGGTCAGCGATAGCCTGCGTAACCTGCTGGCCGGCAGCGTGCTGTTGGAGGGGCGTGACTGGCTGGTGCTCAACAAGCCATCGGGACTCGCCGTCCACGGTGGCAGCGGCGTCAAGATTGGCTTGATCGAGGCGCTGCGTCAGGTTCGCGAGGATCTGGACTTCCTCGAGCTGGTGCACCGCCTCGATCGCGATACCTCCGGCTGTCTGCTGCTGGCCAAGTCGCGGCCGGCGCTGCTGAGCCTCAACGACGCCCTCAAGCGTCACCAGATGTCCAAGCAGTATCTGGCTCTGGTCGCCGGTCGCTGGCCGGCGCGGCGCGACTTCGTCAGCGCCCGGCTGGATCGTTTCGATGCCGGCAACGGTGAGCGTCGGGTGAGGGTCGATAGTGCAGGTAAGGTGGCGCGTACCCGGTTCGGCGTGCGCGAGGCCTTCGCCCGCGCCACCCTGATCGAGGCCGAGCCGATCACTGGGCGTACCCACCAGATCCGTGTGCATGCGGCCCACGCCGGTCACCCGCTGCTTGGTGACGACAAGTACGGCACCCGCGAAGGGGGGCGTATTGCGGCGCAGCTCGGACTGTCGCGGCTGTTTCTCCACGCCGCCTCGTTGACCTTTCCCGAACCCACCAGCGGCAAGCCGGTGAAGATCCGTGCGCCGCTCGGCGACACCCTCGATGGCGTGCTGGCGCGCGCCCGCGACGCTCGTTGACGCGGAGGCTTCATGCGCTATCGACTGATGATCTTCGACTGGGATGGCACCCTGATGGACTCGGTGGCCCGCATTGTCGCCTGCATGCAGGCCGCCGGTCGCGACATCGGCTGGGGGGAGCTGTCTGACGAGCGTGTCCGTGACATCATCGGCCTGGGGCTGCCCGAGGCCATCGCCAGGCTGTGTCCGGGTATCGACCCCGAGCGTGCCGAGGCCTTGCGGCAGCGTTATGCCTACCACTTCGTGGAGGGCGACGTGACCCCGATGCCGTTCTACCCAGGCGTGATCGATGGGCTGGCGCGGCTGCGAGCCGATGACGGCAGTCGCCTGGCGGTGGCCACCGGCAAGAGCCGCCGCGGGCTTGATCGCATCTTCCGTGAGGCCGAATGCGGGCACTGGTTTCACGCCAGCCGTACCGCCGACGAGACGCTCTCCAAGCCGCATCCGCGGATGCTCGAGGAGCTGCTCGACGAGCTCTGTGTGCCGGTAGAGGAGGCCGTGATGGTCGGTGACACTGAGTACGACCTGGAGATGGCGCGGGCGTTGGGCATGGATCGTATTGCCGTGACTTACGGCGTGCATGCGCCCGAGCGTCTGGCGGCCAGTCGCCCGGTGTTCACCGCCGATGCCTTTCCCGAGCTCATCGACTGGCTGCATGCCTGATCGCTGCTTGTTTCGTTCACAGGAGTAAGCCCATGGGCGACGATCGACGCGACGACTGGACCCAAGGACCGGAGCTCAGCGCCGAGCAGGCCCGAGAGGAGCGCCGCCGACGCTCGGCCGCCGAGCAGGCGCCGCCGGCCCCGAGCGACGAGGATGCCGAGACGCTGCGCGAGCGCCAGCGCCTCGCCCAGCAGGCCATGCTCGATCGCTGGATCGACGGCGTGCTCGTCGAGCAGCGTCGCTCGCGGCGCTGGAAACTTTTCTTTCGCTTCCTTTTCGCCCTGCTGATACTGGCGTCGCTGGCTATCACCCTCTACGGGCTCTTCGTGGTGCCGGGGGCGGGGAGCGTGGCCGGGCCCCATCTGGGCATCGTGAAGGTGGAGGGCGTGATCGACAGCGACTCCCGGGCCAGCGCCGATCGCATCATCGATGGCGTCAGGCGGGCCTGGCAGGCGCCGGGGGCGAAGGCCGTGGTGCTGCGCATCGACAGCCCTGGCGGCAGCCCGGTGCAATCCCAGCGTATCTACGATGAAGTGATGCGGCTGCGCGGGCAGGGCGACAAGCCGATCATCGCGGTGGTCGAGGACATCGGTGCCAGCGGCGCCTACTACATCGCCTCCGCTGCCGACGAGATCGTCGCCGCGCCGGCCAGCCTGGTGGGTTCGATCGGCGTCATCAACGCCGGCTTCGGCCTCCAGGAGGCGATCGAGCGCCTGGGCGTCGAGCGCCGCGTGTTCACCGCCGGCGAGAACAAGGCCTTCCTCGACCCGTTCTCGGATATCTCCCCGGAGCAGCGCGACTTCTGGCAGCGGGTGCTGGCCACCACGCATCGCCAGTTCATCGAGGACGTCAAGGCGGGGCGAGGCGATCGGCTGGCCGATGACGAGCGGCTATTCAGCGGCCTGATCTGGACCGGCGAGCAGGCCATCGAACTGGGGTTGGTGGACGAGCTGGGCAGTCTCGACAGCCTCGCCAGGGAGCGCCTGGCGACGCCGCGCACCCAGGACTACACGCCGCGTCTGGATCCCCTTGACCGCCTGGCGCGTCGCTTCGGGCGAGTCGCCGCCGAATGGTTCGGGCTGCCGCAGGCTGCCTCGCCGCTGCGTTATCAGCTGTACTAGCCACGGGGCGCGAGCTTCGGGCTGCGAGCGGCTGGCGTGGGCTTTATATTCATGGAGACTGCCCGCAGCCCGCAGCCCGCAGCCCGCAGCCCGCAGCCCGCAGCCCGCAGCCCGCAGCCCGCAGCCCGCAGCCCGCAGCCCGCAGCCCGCAGCCCGCAGCCCGCAGCCTAGCGCTCGCCGAGCGGGTCCAGTCCTGCCTCGCGCAGCAGCTGGCACAGTCGGATCAGCGGCAGTCCGATCAGTGCATTGGGGTCGTCGCCCTCGAGGCGTTCGAACAGGGTGATGCCAAGGCCTTCCATGCGGAAGCTGCCGGCGCTGTCCAGCGGGCGTTCCCTGGCCACGTAGCGAGCGATCTCGGCCTCGCTCAGCCGGCGGAAGACCACGTCGTAGCGCTCGTGGCAGACGCGGTGGCCGGCGTTTCGGGTGTCGATCAGCGCCAGGCCGGTCAAGAAGCTGACCCTGTGACCCGAGAAGCGGGCGAGCTGGTGCCGTGCGGCGGCCTCGTCGGATGGCTTGCCCAGCGTCTCGCCCTCGAATACCGCCACCTGGTCGGAGCCGATGATCAGGTGGTCCGGCCAGTCGGCGGCCAGTCTTTCGGCCTTGGCCAGCGATAGCCGGTGCACCAGCGCCTGGGGCGACTCGCCGGGATGGGGCGTCTCGTCGATATCCGGGCTCTCCCAGGCATAGGGAATCTCCAGGCGATCAAGCAGCTGGCGGCGAAAGCGGGAGCTCGAGGCGAGCACCAGACGTGGCATGGCAAGGTCCTCCGGAAGGGTGAAGCGAGGCATGATGGCAGGCATTGTACCCTCGATGCGAGCGGGCTTTGACAGGGGGGGAGGGAGTGCCTATCATTGCGCGCCTATGTTGACCTCACGACTCCCTGGCAGGGTCGAGCCTTACAAGCTCGCCGCGCATGCCGAACATCTCGAAGGCCTGGTGGCGCTGGGCGACCTGCCGCGACTCGTTGAAGAGGCCGGCGAACAGCACGGCGATGCCCGAGTATGGCTGGACTTCGCCATCGATGCCCAAGGGCGTCGGGAAATCCGTGGTCGCCTGGAGGCTGAGCTGCAGCTGCTTTGTCGGCGCTGTCTCATACCTATGCCGCAGGCGGTGGCGAGCGAATTCCTGCTGGGAATGGTCACCAGCGATGCCCTGGCGGCCGATCTGCCAAGCACCCATGAGCCGGTGCTGGTAGAAGACGAACAGCTGAACCTGCTGGTGGTGGTCGAGGATGAGCTCATCCTCAGCCTGCCCCAGGTGGTTTACCACGACGAGGCCGATTGTGCGGTCTCGCGCGACCAGCTGAGCAGTGGGGCGGGCTCCGAGATGCCGGATGCCCCCTCCGACAATCCCTTCGAGGTGCTCAAGCGCCTCAAGGGCAAAACCTGATATCTCATCGATTCACTCTGGAGTGATATCCCATGGCAGTTCAACAGAACCGCAAGACTCGTTCCAAGCGTGGTATGCGTCGCAGCCACGATGCCCTGACCGGTCAGGCGCTGTCCCAGGACAAGGAAACCGGCACCACTCACCTGCGTCATCACGTCTCCCCGGACGGCTTCTACAAGGGTCGCAAGGTCGTCGACGCCTGAGGCTGAACGTCCTTGAGGGTGCCGTGATGCCTGCTGGCCGCTGAACATGCGGATTGCCGTAGATGCCATGGGAGGGGACCTCGGTCCTCGAGCTACCGTGGTTGGCGCGGCCAGCGCCGTCATGGCCGACCCTGGGCTCGAGATCCGACTGTTCGGCCCCGCCGCCCAGCTGGAAGACGAGCTTTCCCGGCTGCCGCGGCCTCTCGCCGCGGCGTCGTCGCATCTGAGCGTCGTGAACGCGGACGGAGTGATCCGCCAGGATCAGCGTCCTGCCCAGGCGCTGCGGCACGGGCATGACTCCAGTATGGCTGCCATGCTGGAATGCCTGGCGCGTGGCGAGGCCGATGCCGGCGTCTGTGCGGGCAACACCGGCGCGCTGCTGGCGCTTTCCCGGAGAGCCTTGGGTACCGTGGCCGACGTCGCACGCCCGGCAATCAGCACCGCCATTCCCACCGCTCGAGAAGGTCGCTGCTATCTGCTCGATCTGGGGGCTAACGTCGACGTCGAGTCGTCGCGACTGGTGGACTTTGCCTTGATGGGCGAGGTCATGGCGCGTCACGTGGATGGTCTCGAACGGCCCCGAGTGGCCCTGCTCAACGTGGGCGTCGAGGGCACCAAGGGGCCGGCCAGCGTGCAGCAGGCCGATCGAATGCTGTGTCGCTTGCCAGGGATCAACTACGTCGGCTTCATCGAAGGCGATGGGATCTTCGCCGGTGAGGCCGATGTGGTCGTTTGCGACGGTTTCGTCGGCAATGCCGTGCTCAAGGCCAGTGAGGGCCTGGCGCGGATGCTGGTGCGCCGCGTCCAGGCAACCTTCGAGGCGCACTGGACCAGTCGCCTGGTGGGCGTGCTGGCACGTCCGGCATTGGCTCGTCTGCGTCGAGAGCTCGACCCGGTGCGCTACAATGGCGCGAGCCTGTTGGGGTTGGGCGGCATCGTCATCAAGAGCCATGGCGGCGCCGATGCCACGGGGTTTCACTTTGCCGTGGCTCGTGCGGTTCAGGAGGTGCACCACGGCTTGCCCGAGCGGTTGGCCGCCGAGCTGCACCTGCGACGGTCCGCTGTCGACCCGGTCGTCGCCGACCACGGCCGGGTCGACAGCGGATCCAGTGGTCACGACTCCGCCGTTACGGATACGGGCGGGGCCGCGACCAGTCAACAAGAGCAAAGGTGATCGACATGACACAACCCCTTGCCCTCATCTTCCCCGGGCAGGGCTCCCAGCAGATCGGCATGCTGCGCGAGCTGGCCGAGCGCTACAGCGTGGTGCGCACGACCTTCGAGGAAGCCTCCGATGCGCTGGGGTACGATCTCTGGCAGGTGGTCCAGGAAGGGCCTACCGAGGCGCTCAACGCGACCGCCTGCACTCAGCCGGCGCTGCTGGCGGCCAGCGTGGCCATCTGGCGCGTCTGGCAGGAGCTGGAGGGGCCGCGCCCCGCCGCCATGGCGGGTCACAGCCTCGGCGAGTACAGCGCCATGGTGTGTGCCGGCGCACTGTCGTTTGCCGACGGCATTCGGCTGGTCAAGCTGCGCGGTGAGGCGATGCAGGACGCCGTGCCCATGGGGCAGGGCGCCATGGCCGCGATCCTCGGCCTGGACGATGAGGCGGTCGAGAAGGCCTGTGCCCAGGCTGCCGATGGCGAGGTGGTCGCCGCGGTGAACTACAATGCTCCCGGTCAGGTGGTCATCGCCGGCGGCAAGGCGGCCGTCGAGCGCGCCATTGCTGCCTGCCAGGAGGCCGGTGCCAAGCGCGCCATGCCGCTGCCGGTATCGGTGCCGTCGCACTGCGACCTGATGCGTCCGGCCGCCGAGCGTCTGGCTGCCGCGATGGACGAGATCGCGCTGCGGCCGCCGCGCTATACCGTGGTCCAGAACGTCGATGCCCAGGCGCATGCCGATGTCGAGACGCTGCGCACGCGCCTGATCGAACAGCTCTACCAGCCGGTACGCTGGACCGCCTGCATCGAGACCATGGTCGGCCAGGGAGCCGAGGTGTTCATCGAATGCGGTCCAGGCAAGGTGCTCACCGGCCTGAACAAACGAATCGCCCGGGGCAGTCGCGGGCTGGCGGTCAACGACCCCGACAGCCTCTCGGCGGCCCTCGAGCTGGCCCGCGAGGCGGTCGGCCAATCGCCGGCCAACGGTTGACCCACCTCCAGGACGAGAACGGAAGAGACCATGACAAGCGAGTCTAGAGTCGCCCTGATCACCGGGGCCAGTCGCGGCATCGGCCGCGCCATCGCCCACGAGCTCGGTCGTCAGGGCCGGATCGTGATCGGTACCGCCACCAGCGATGCTGGTGCCGAGCGCATCGACGCCGACCTCAAGGCACAGGGCTTCGAGGGAGCGGGGCGCCGCCTCGACGTCACCGACCAGGTCAGTGTCGATGGCTTGGTCAAGGCGATCGGCGAGGAGTTCGGTGCGCCGACCATCCTGGTCAATAATGCCGGCATTACCCGTGACAACTTGCTCATGCGCATGAAAGAGGACGAGTGGGATGCGGTCATCGATGCCAACCTCAAGTCCGTTTATCGCGTCAGCAAGGCTTGCCTGCGCGGCATGACCAAGGCTCGCTTCGGGCGAATCGTGTCGGTCAGCTCGGTGGTTGCCACCATGGGCAACCTCGGTCAGACCAACTACGCTGCCGCCAAGGCCGGCATGGAAGGTTTTACCCGGGCCCTGGCTCGCGAGGTGGCGACTCGTGCCATCACCGTCAATGCCGTGGCCCCGGGCTTCATTGCGACCGACATGACCGAGGCGCTGCCCGAGGCGCAGAAGGAGGCCCTGCTCGGCCAGATTCCTCTGGCGAGGCTCGGCCAGCCCGAGGAAATCGCGGCCGCGGTGGGCTTTCTGACCGGCGAGTCGGCGGGCTATATCACCGGCGAGACACTGCACGTCAACGGCGGCATGAACATGCGCTGAAGCCGCGGCATACGGCGGTTGCGTTGACCCTGAGCGGTCTATAAACTACCCCGCAGCTTATTGGCTTGCGGATCTGAAACGGCTGGTTAGCAGTCGGCTTAACGTGAACGACTGGAGTACGTCATAATGAGCACCATCGAAGAGCGCGTGAAGAAGGTTGTGGCCGAGCGCCTGAACGTCAAGGAAGAGGACATCCAGAACTCTTCTTCTTTCACCGAAGACCTCGGCGCGGATTCCCTGGATACCGTCGAGCTGGTGATGGCGCTCGAAGAGGAATTCGATACCGAGATTCCCGACGAGGAAGCCGAGAAGATCACCACCGTTCAGGAAGCCATCGACTACGTCAACGCCCACCAGTAAGGGTGTTGGTCACCGCTTGCTGAGGTGTGTCCAGGGCAGCGAGCCCTGGTGAGAGCCGTCCTGCCATGCAGGGCGGCTCTCGTGCTTTCTGGGGATGGCGCTGGGGCCACAGTGGACGCAGACTCGGGTATAATGCGCTCAAAGACGGCCCTTCGGGGCCGTGTCACCATCTGGATCTGGAGGAAAGCTGATGGCTCGTAGAAGGGTTGTGGTGACGGGGCTCGGCCTGGTCACGCCAGTAGGAAATACCGTGCAGGAGAGCTGGGGCAACATCCTGGCCGGCAAGAGCGGTATCGCCCCCATCGAGCACTTCGATGCCAGCGGCTTCAATACGCGGTTCGGCGGGTCGATCAAGGACTTCGACATCAGCCCCTACCTGAATCCCAAGGACGCCCGCAAGATGGACCTGTTCATCCAGTACGGCGTGGCCGCGGGCGGGCAGGCGATCAGCGACGCGGGTATCGAATGCACCGATGACAACGCCCATCGCATCGGGGTGGCGATCGGTTCGGGCATCGGCGGGTTGCCGATGATCGAACACAACCACAACGCCTTGCAGAAGGGCGGGGCGCGGCGCATCTCACCGTTCTTCGTGCCGGGTTCGATCATCAACATGATCTCGGGCAACCTGGCCATCCAGCACGGCTTTCGTGGGCCCAACATCGCCATCACCACCGCCTGCACTACCGGTACCCACAACATCGGCTATAGCGCTCGCACCATCGCCTACGGCGATGCCGACGTGATGGTCTGCGGCGGCGCCGAAATGGCTACCACGCCGCTGGGACTGGGCGGTTTCTCCGCGGCCCGGGCGCTGTCGACGCGCAACGACGACCCGGCAGCGGCCAGCCGCCCCTGGGATCGCGACCGCGACGGCTTCGTGCTCTCCGACGGCGCCGGGGTGATGGTGCTCGAGGAGTACGAACACGCCAAGGCACGCGGCGCAACCATCTATGCCGAGCTCACCGGCTTCGGCATGAGCGACGATGCCCATCACATGACCGCGCCGCCGGAAGACGGCAGCGGCGCCGCGCTGTCGATGGCGAACGCCATCCACGATGCCGGCATCGATCCCGCCGCGGTGGACTACATCAACGCCCATGGCACTTCCACCCCGGCCGGTGACCTGGCCGAGAGTCGCGCCGTCCAGCGCGTGCTTGGCGAGGCCTCCAAGGATGTGGCGGTCAGTTCCACCAAGTCGATGATCGGCCACCTGCTGGGCGCGGCTGGCGCCGTCGAGGCGGTATTCTCGGTGCTGGCGATTCGCGACCAGGTGGCGCCGCCCACGATCAACCTCGACAACCCCCAGGAAGGCTGCGTGCTTGACTACGTGCCCCATACCGCCCGGGAGATGAAGATCGACGTCAGCCTGTCGAACTCCTTCGGCTTCGGCGGCACCAACGGCACCCTGGTCTTCTCCAAGGTGTGAGCGGCTCGGCAGGCGAGGGTGATGCCGGCCGGCTGAGTCCGGGGGAAGGCGTGCCCTTCGACGATCGCGGCCTGGCCTATGGCGATGGCCTGTTCGAGACCGTGCTGGTGCGAGATGGCGAGCCGCTGCTGTGGGACGAGCATATGGCACGGCTGGCCCGCGGGGCGGCCGTTCTGGGCATCCCGATGCCGACAAGGGCGACGCTGGAGGCCTTGCCGGCCCGGGCCGGCAAGGGCCTGGCGGTGCTCAAGCTGATGCTGACTCGCGGCAGTGGCGGTCGAGGCTACCTGGCACCCGAGGCCCCCGAGCCGCGGTTACGCTGGCAGGCCGCTCCCTTTGCACCGAACGAGGCGCGCTGGAGGCAAGGCGTGGCGGTGCGGCACTGCCGGTTGAGGCTGGGCATCCAGCCGGTGCTGGCTGGTCTCAAGCACCTCAACCGCCTGGAGAACGTCCTTGCCCGGGCCGAGTGGTCCGATCCCGAGATCGCCGAAGGCCTGCTCTGCGACGTCGAGGGTCGGCTGGTCGAGGCCACGTGCATGAATCTCTTCTGGTGGCGAGGTGGTGCCTGGCACACGCCGAGCCTCGAACGCTGTGGCGTGGCAGGCACCCTGCGCGAGGCACTGCTCGCCCGCCTGGACATTCGCGTGGTGGCTGCCGAGCCCGGCGCCCTGGCCGACGCCGAGGCCGTGTGTCTGGCCAACTCCGTGCAGGGCCTGTGGCCGGTGGTTCGGCTCGACGACGCGGAGGGGCGTTGCCTGTCGCGCTGGGCGGTGAACGACCGCCATCGAGCACTGCAGGCCGAGGCTCACGCGCTGCTCGGCCATCCCCGCCATCCCCACGATTGAACGAGGACTTCCCATGAGGCGAGGGCTCAAACTGTTGCCGCTGCTGGTCATCCTGGCGGCGCTGGCCCTGGGCGCCGGTTACCGCTATTGGCAGACCCGGCTCGAGGCGCCGTTGGTGCTGGAAGCGCCGACGCTTTACGAAGTGCCGGCCGGCGCCGGCTTCCACCGGGTGATCAATGAGCTCGGCGAGCGCGGTATCCTGGCAGACGGCTGGGCCTTTCGCCTGATGACTCGGCTCGAGCCCGAGGCCGTGCCCGATCTGCGTCCTGGCGAATATCGGCTGACGCCCGGCATGAGCGGTCGCGAGCTGCTCGGCATGCTGGACCGTCACGAGGTGGTCACCTATCCGCTGACCGTCCCCGAGGGCTGGACCTTCGCCCAGATGCGCCAGGCGCTGAATGCCGCCCCCAAACTCGAGCATCGCACCGCGGAGTGGTCCGACGCCGAAATCATGGCGCGCCTCGATCGCCAGGGAGAGCATCCCGAGGGACGCTTCTTCCCCGATACCTATCGCTATCGTAAGGGCATCAGCGACCTGGAAATCCTGCGTCAGTCCATGCAGCGCATGGACGAGCTGCTCGCCGAGGCCTGGGCCGAGCGCGACGACGACCTGCCACTGGAGACGCCCTATCAGGCGTTGATCCTGGCGTCGCTGGTGGAGCGCGAGACCGGCGCGCCCGAAGAGCGTGGTCGCATCGCCGGCGTCTTCGTGCGGCGCCTGGAGCGCGGCATGCGCCTGCAGACGGATCCCACCGTGATCTACGGCATGGGTGACGACTACGACGGCAACATCACTCGCGCCGACCTGCGCGAGCCGACGCCCTACAACACCTATGTGATCGATGGCCTGCCGCCCACGCCCATCGCCTTGCCGGGACAGGCAGCGCTCGAGGCGGCGGTGCATCCCTATGAGGGCGAGGCACTCTACTTCGTGGCCCGGGGCGATGGCACCCATCATTTCTCGCGTTCTTTGCGCGAGCACAACAACGCCGTCAACCGCTACATCCGCAATCGTTGAACCATTCACCAACCATCGAGACGTCATGATGCCGAGGCGCGGACGCTTTATCACCCTGGAAGGCGGTGAAGGAGTGGGAAAGTCCACCAATCTGGCGTGGGTCGCCGAACACTTGCGGGCCCGCGGGCTCGAGGTGGTGTGCACCCGGGAGCCGGGCGGCACGCCGCGGGCCGAGGCGATCCGCGGCCTGCTGCTCGACCCCAACGGCGACGAGCCGCTGGACGACGATGCCGAATTGCTGCTGGTGTTCGCCGCCCGCGCTCAGCACCTGGCCCGTGTGGTGCGTCCGGCGCTCGAGCGAGGCGCCTGGGTGGTCTGCGATCGATTCACTGACGCCACCTTCGCCTACCAGGGCGGTGGTCGCGGTATTCCGGCCGCCCGCATTGCCGAGCTGGAGGCGTTCGTTCAGCGAGGTCTGCAGCCCGATCTGACGCTGCTGCTCGACATGCCGATGGAGGCGGCACAGCGTCGGCTGGAGGGGCGCCTCGAACGCCAGGGTGGCCAGCGCGACCGCTTCGAGCGCGAGCGAGGCGACTTCTTCGAGGCGGTGCGACGCGCCTACCTGGCGCGGGCCGCCGGGGCACCCGAGCGTATCGCCGTGATCGACGCCGACCGTTCCCTTGCGGCGGTGCAGGCCGAGCTGGGGCAGCGGCTGGATGCCCATCTGGAGGTGTCATGAGCGATCCCGTTCGGCCGCTGCCTTGGCTCGAGCCGCGCTGGCAAGAGCTGGTCGCGCTCGCCGACGCCGGGCGCCTGCCCCACGCACTGTTGTTCTCTGGTCCGCATGGTGTCGGTAAGCCGTCGCTGGCCGAAGCGTTGATCGCCCGTACCCTGTGCCAAGCTCCCGGCGAGATCGCCTGCGGCCACTGTCATGCCTGTCGGATGCTGGCCGCCGGTTACCATCCCGACCTGATGCGGGTGTCCCCCGACGAGGGCAAGCGCCAGATTCGCATCGACGCCATCCGCGAGATCAATGGCTTCGTTTCCCAGACCGCTCAGCAGGGCGGCTATCGTGTCATCGTCATCAGCCCCGCCGAGGCCATGAACGTGGCCGCCTCCAATGCCCTGCTCAAGAGCCTGGAAGAGCCCGGCGGCCGGACGTTGTTCCTGCTGCTCTCCGATATTCCCTCGCACCTGCTGCCGACCATTCGCTCACGCTGCCAGCACTGGAGCCTGGCGGTGCCGGGCGAGACCGAGTGCCTGGATTGGCTGGCCGAGCGGCTCGGCGGTCGCGAGGAGGCACATTTCTGGTGGCAGGCCGCCGGTGGCCTGCCGCTGCGAGCCCTCGAACTCGCCGAGCCCGATTCCCGTGCGCTTCGCCAGCAGCTACACGAGACCTTTGACGCCCTGGTGCGCGGTGCCGAACCGGTGGCCGAAGCCGCTCGGCTGGACCGTCAGGCCCTCGATGCCATCCTGTGGTACGGTATCGCCTGGCTCGAGGACCTGATTCGCCTGGGGTTGTCGGGCGAATCCGAGGCGCTGCGCAATCCCGACCTGTTGCCGCTGTATCGCCAGGCGGTGAAGAATGGTCGCGTGCGCGACTGGTTCCGCCTCTTGGACTATGCTCGCGAACAACGGCGCCTGCTGAGCGCAGGGGGCAATCCCAATCCGCAGCTGGCACTGGAGGCCTGGCTGGTACGCTGGTCCGCTTTGCTGCGTTCTTGACGGAGGAGATCCGCGTGACCGCACAGAAAGCCCTCTCCCTGACTATCCGGGATATTCCCACGCTGCTGTCGGCCTATATGCCGGTGCTGGAAAGGGGCGGTATCTTCGTGCCCACTCAGGAGCGCTACGAGCTCGGTCAAGAGGTCTTCGTGTTGCTGACCCTGCCCGACGAGAGCGAGCGACTTCCGGTGACCGGCCAGGTGGTCTGGATCTCGCCCGAGGGCGTTTCCGGGCGCCGGGTTCCGGGCATCGGGGTCCACTTCGGCGTTGGGGACCATGCCGTGCGTGACAAGATTGAAAACCTGTTGGCGGGTCAGTTGGACAAGGGCGCGCCGACCTACACGCTCTGAAGAGGGAAGAGGGAAGAGGGAAGAGGGAAGAGGGAAGAGGGAAGAGGGAAGAGGGAAGAGGGAAGAGAAGATAGGCTGTTGTTTTTTCTTCCCTCTTATTTCTTCCTTCTGAATTACGTCTAGTCATCTACTGCCGAAGATTTTCATGTTCATTGACTCCCACTGCCATCTCGATCGCCTCGATCCCCGTACTCATGACGGCGACGTCGCCGTCGCCCTCGAGGCAGCCCGCGCCCGCGACGTGCGCCAGTTCCTGGCCATCGCCGTTACCCTGGAGGAGGTGCCCGGCATCGCCGCCATCGCTCGCGAGCACGACGATGTGGTGATCTCCGCCGGCGTGCATCCCTTGCACGAAGTGCCCGAGGAGCCCAGCGTCTCGGCCATCCAGGAGTGCGCCGAGCGCTTCGGTGCGGTGGCGATTGGCGAGACCGGCCTCGACTATCATTACGACGGTGTCTCTCGTGAGGTTCAGCACGAGCGCTTTCGTCGCCACCTGATCGCGGCGACCGAGCTCGAACTGCCGGTGATCATCCATACGCGTGAGGCTCGGGAAGACACCCTGGCGCTGATCCGCGAGTATGTCGATCCGTCCATCGGTGGCGTGCTGCACTGTTTCACCGAGGATCTGGACATGGCTCGGGAGGCGGTGGCACACGGCTTTCACATCTCGCTGTCGGGCATCGTCACCTTCCGCAATGCGACCTCGATTCGAGAGCTGGCCCGGCGGCTGCCGCTGGATCGCATGTTGATCGAGACCGACAGCCCCTACCTGGCCCCTGTCCCGCACCGGGGCAAGCCCAACGAGCCGGCCTGGGTAGTGGAGGTCGCCGAGTGCATTGCCGCCGAGCGCGGCATCAGCGTCGAGGAAGTGGCCATGCAGACGACCGCCAACTTCTACCGCCTGTTCCGTGCGGCGGCCCCCGAGGCGACCCCGGAGGTCCGCGAGGCGCTGGCTCGCTCGGGTCTGGTGGTCTAGGTCACGACGCGGCCACGATGGGGAAGGAGGCGCCATGAATCTGGAGACCTTGCTGGCCGGTATCGAACCGCAGGGCGAGATCCCGCCGGTGGACCGCTGGCATCCCGAGCGCCGGGGCGAGATGGACCTGACCATTGCCGCCGACGGTCGCTGGATCCACGAGGGTGGAGTGATCCGCCGGCCGCGGCTGGTCAGGCTGCTGTCGACGATCCTGCGCCGCGAGGACGACGGCGAGCACTATCTGGTGACGCCTGCCGAGAAACAGCATATCCGTGTCGAGGACCGTGCCTTCATGATCGTCGATGCCGATCAGGATGCCGCCGGGGACTGGTGGTTGACCACCAACGTCGGCGATCGCGTCCGGCTCGATGAGGCCCATCGGTTGACGGTCAGCGCCACGCCGCTCGGCGAGCACGTGCCTGAAGTGCCGGTGCGCTTCGGGCTCGCCGCGCGACTCTCGCGCAACGTCTTCTATCGACTGGTCGAGTCCGCCGAGCAGCGCGGCGCCGAGCTGGGGTTGGAGAGCAGCGGCGTCTGGCAGTCGCTGGGTCGCTGGGACGAAGCGACGTCATGAGGTTGACGCCGGAACAGCATGCCGTGGTCGGGCATCTCTCGGGCCATGCCCGGGTCGCCGCGGTGGCCGGGGCGGGCAAGACCACGACCATGGTGGCGCGAGTGCTGCACCTGCTCGAGCAGGGCGTGGCGCCCGGTCGCATCCTGGTGCTGATGTTCAACCGCTCGGCTCGCGAGGACTTCCAGGCCCGGCTCGCGGCCACGGCGCCTGCGGGCCAGGCTCTGCCCGACGTGCGCACCTTTCACTCGCTTGGCCATCGCCTTAGCCAGAGCCTCAACCGCTGGGGGGTGCTCGCTCCCCGCCGGCTGTTGACCGCGGACTGGCAGCTGGAGCGCCTGCTGCGTCAGGCCACCCAGCAGGCGCTGGAGGCGTTCCCCGAGGCCGGCGAACGGGCGCTCGAGGCCGAAAAGCTCGAGGCCTTGGCGCATTTCTGTGGCCTGGTGAAGGCCGAGATGGCCGAGCCGGTCGAGCTCTATGCCCGACTCGACTTCGGCGAGGACACCGAGCACTTCGCCGCCGCCTTCGAGCACGCCGAGACGCTGCTCGCCGACCAAGGGCTGATGACCTATGCCGATCTGCTGTATCGGCCGCTCAAGGCCCTGGAGGGCGATCCGGCCCTGCGCGCTCGAGTCCAGGGGTTCCTGGATCATGTGATCATCGACGAGTATCAGGACATCAACCCCGCCCAGCAGCGCCTGCTGGCAGTGCTGGCTGGCCGCGAGGCGGCAGTGATGGCGGTGGGCGATGCCAATCAGTGCATCTACGAGTGGCGTGGCGCCCATCCCGACACCATGCTCGAGGACTTCACCGCCACCTTCGGGGCGGCGAGGGACTATCCGCTGTCCACGACCTTTCGCCACGGCCATGCCCTGGCGCTGGCCGCCAATCACGCCATCGACGCCAATCGTCGTCGCCCGGACCAGCTGTGCCTGGCGGCTCCGGACAACCCCGATACCCGGCTGGCAGTGGGGCAGGGCGGCCAGGCGCTGCTCGACGAGCTCGTCGCCTGGCAGCGTGGGGGCCGTCGTCTCGATGAAGCTTGTCTGATGGTGCGCAGCTGGGCGCTGTCGGTACCGATGCAGCTGGCGTTGCTGCGGCAGGGCATTCCCTTTCGGCTGTCGCGGGAGGATCGCTTCGTGTTTCGCCTGCCGCTGGTGGAGGCTCTGGCCGGCTACCTGATGCTGGCGCTGGACGCGAGCCTGCTGCGCGACCCCGGTCACCTGCTGGTCCTGATCTCCCAGCCTACGCCCTTCGTGCCCCGTGAGCGGCTGGCGTCGCTCGCCGCCCGGCTGGCCGAGAGCCAGCGCTGGCCGGAGCGCCACGACCCGCTGATCGCCGCCCTCAAGCCCCATCAGCGGCGTACCCTCAAGCGCCGCTGGGCGCTGCTGTGCGAACTGCCACGTCGCGGCGGCTGGTCGCCGGCGCGGTTGCTCGAGTACGTCAGTGAAGAGGTCGAGGCCGAGAAGGTACTCAAGCGTGCCGCGGCGCGGCGCGACAAGGGCGAGGAGGACGTACGGCTGCTCGACGTGCTGGTGGAGCAGGCTCGCGAAGCCCCGGGTCTGGCAGCCTTTATCGAGCTGCTGCGGCGTCCGGTGGAGAATCGCGATGATGGCGTGCTGATCACTACCGTGCACGGTGCCAAGGGGCTGGAGTGGCCGCTGGTGGTGCTGGGCGGCGTCAACGAGGAAGACTTCCCTCACTATACCCGCGACAACCCCTTGACCCCGCCGCGCCTCGAGGAGGAGCGGCGACTGTTCTACGTGGCGATCACCCGGGCTCGTGAGCGCCTGGTGATGCTCCACGACGGTGGTGACCACCGCCCCAGCCGTTTCCTCGCCGAGACCGCCTGGCAGGATGGCATGAAGGTGGCCGAACGGCTGGTCGCCGGCGCCGCCGACGGATCGGTAGCGCCACTTCGCGTCGCCCGTCCTGCCCTGGTGCAGCGCTATCTCGAGCGGCTGGGGCGACCGCTCTCCATCGAGGCCGCCGAGCCATCGGCCGAGGTCGCCGAGACCCCGGTCGACTATCGCGTTGGCCGTCGCCTGAGCCATGCCGTCTTCGGCGAGGGCGAGATCAGCGTGGTGGAGGGCGACCCGGACAACCCGGTGATCGAAGTGCGTTTCCATCAGGCCGGTCGTCGACGGCTGATCGCCCGACGGGCGCCGATCGAATTTCTGGAGGGAGAAGGCGCATGAGTGACGTATTGATCGAGGCCACCGAGCTGATCCGCGCGCTGTCCGGCACCCGGGCGCCCCTGGTGCTGGACTGTCGGGCGCGGCTCGGCGATCACGGAGCCGGTGAGCGCCTGTGGCGCGAGGGCCATGTGCCGGGCAGCCATCACCTGGATCTGGACCGCGACCTGGCGGCGCCGGCCGGGGAGAGGGGCCGTCACCCGCTGCCGGCCGAGGCGGACTTCACGGCGGTGATGCGCCGTCTGGGCATCACCCCCGAGCGGCCGGTAGTGGTCTACGACGACATGGGCGGCCAGCTGGCCGCGGCGCGCGCCTGGTGGATGCTGGCCTGCTGGGCCGGCCACCCGGATGTGCGAGTGCTCGATGGCGGCCTCGCCGCCTGGCAGAACGCCGGCGGCGAGCTGCCGCTGGGCCGCGAGCCTGCCCCTGCGCCGAGCGATTGGATGCCCGACTATCGCGACGACGTGCTGGTCGGCGCCGACCAGGTGTTCTCCGGCAGGTCGCTGAAGGTGGATGCCCGTGCCAGGGAGCGCTTTCGCGGCGAGGCCGAGCCGGTGGATTCCGTGGCCGGGCATATCCCCGGTGCGGTGTGCCGACCAAGCGGCGACAATCTCGACGCGCACGGGCGCTTTCTGGCCCCCGAAGCGCTGGACGCCGAGCTGCCGCGCGGTGAGGACGTGATCGCCTACTGCGGTTCCGGCGTCACCGCCTGCCACGACATCCTCGCCTACGCGATCGCCGGCCGACCGCTGCCGCGGCTCTATGCCGGCTCCTGGAGCGAATGGATCCGCGACCCCGCCCGACCCATCGCCACCGGCGACTGAGCCCGGACGTCCCCGTAAGCGGTAAGCCGGAAGAGCGGCGCTGCGCGCCTGGAAGCTTGAAGCTGGAAGACAAAACGCCCCGCAGGCCTCAGCCTGCGGGGCGTTTCTATGTATGCTGGCTTCGAGCTTCGAGCTTCGAGCTTCGAGCTAAGCTTGCTGTCGTAGCCCGTAGCCCGTAGCCCGTAGCCCGTAGCCCGTAGCCCGTAGCCCGTAGCCCGTAGCCCGTAGCCCGTAACCCGAGCCTACATATTGGGGTAGTTCGGTCCCCCACCCCCTTCCGGTGCCACCCAGGTGATGTTCTGCGCCGGGTCCTTGATGTCGCAGGTCTTGCAGTGGATGCAGTTCTGGAAGTTGATCTGGAACTTCGGCTTGCCGGCGTCGTCCTCGACCACCTCGTAGACCCCCACCGGGCAGTAGCGCTGGGCCGGTTCGGCATACTCGGGCAGGTTATCGCGGATCGGCAGCTCGGGATCGGCCAGCCGCAGGTGGCAGGGCTGGTCTTCCTCGTGGTTGGTGTTGGAGAGGAACACCGATGAGGGCTTGTCGAAGGACAGCACGCCGTCCGGCTTGGGATAGTCGATCTTCTCGCAGTCGGCCGCCTTCTTGAGGGTGGCGTGATCCGGCACGGTGTCATGCAGCGTCGGCAGCTTGCCACCGATGAGCTGGTCGAGGAAGTTGTAGGCGCCGCCGCCCACGGTGCCGTACTTGTGGATCGCCGGGCCGAAGCTGCGGGTCTCGTCGAGCTCGCGGTAGGCCCAACTGGCCTGCCACTTGTCTTCGAAGGCGCTCAGTTCCAGGCCGCCCTCGTCGCCGGCCGCGATGGCCTCGAAGACGCTTTCGGCGGCCACCATGCCCGACTTCATGGCGGTGTGCAGTCCCTTGATCTTGGCGAAGTTGAGGGTGCCGGCGTCGCAGCCGATCAGCAGGCCGCCGGGAAAGGTCATCCTGGGCAGGCAGTTGAGGCCGCCCTTGGCGATGGCACGGGCTCCGTAGGCCACACGCGAGCCGCCCTTGAGATGCTTGGCGAGCACCGGATGATGCTTCATGCGCTGGAACTCGTCGAAGGGCGACAGCCAGGGGTTCTGGTAGGAGAGGTCGAGGATCAGGCCGACCACCACCTGAGAGTTCTCGGCGTGGTAGAGGAACCAGCCGCCCTGGGTCGACTTGTCCAGCGGCCAGCCGGAGCCGTGCAGCACCAGGCCAGGCTCGTGCTGCTCGGCGGGCACGTCCCACAGCTCCTTCAAGCCGATGCCGTAGTGCTGTGGATCCTTGCCCTCGTCGAGATGGAAACGCTCGATCAGTCGCTTGCCCAGATGGCCGCGGGCGCCCTCGGCGAACAGGGTGTACTTTGCGCGCAGTTCCATGCCCGGCATGTGGCCGTCCTTGGGCTGACCGTCCGCGCCCACGCCCATGTCACCGACGATGATGCCCTTGACCACGTCATCCTCGACGATCGTTTCCTGGGCGGCAAAGCCGGGGAATACCTCGACGCCGAGCTCCTCGGCCTGCTCGGCTAGCCAGCGGCACAGGTTACCGGCGCTGATCACGTAGCGGGTGAGGTCGCCACCGGTGTTATGCATGGTCTTGGGGACCAGGGCGTTGGGCAGCTTCTGGGCCTTTTCGGCATCCTTGAGCAGGTAGACTTCGTCGCGCACGGCCGGGGTGGTCAGTGGCGCGCCGCGCTGCTCCCAATCGGGAAACAGCTCCTGCAGGGCGCGGGGCTCGAAGACGGCGCCGGAGAGCGTATGGGCGCCCACCTCGGAGCCCTTCTCGACCACGCACACCGTCAGTTCGTGTTCGGCCTCGCTCGCCTGCTGCATCAGACGGCAGGCCGCGGCCAATCCGGAGGGCCCGGCGCCGACGATGACCACGTCGAATTCCATGGCGTCGCGTTCGATCTGTTCTGTCATTGGATTTTTCTCCTTCCTTGCCGGTCACGCCCGGGGCCTGGGTCCTGTACGAAAACTGTCTGCGCTCGTCCCTGCGGTGTTTGACATCGGCTCGTGTAAGAGCCCGGTCCGTCTTTTGACTCGTGACATCCTGTCACTCGCTCTGCGAGCGTCGGGCTGCCCAAGCGGCAACCCTGGCGATCTGTCGTCGATGCTTGCCTTGCGACCCACATGGATGCGGGGAGTGCGCCGGCATGTCGGGAACCGGTCTGGCCATCGTTCGCCGACTTTTTCGTACAAAACCCGGGCACCATTCACGGTGGCAGGTTTTAAAACGGTCGTTTGCTTCTAGGTGTGTCCCATGATAGGCATAATAGCCGCAAAGGGGCACCCCTTACGATGGCAGGGGCTCGAGAAGCCGGAATCTCGGCATAATCGGGGATTGTTGCCACAGCCCGGGCTGTGGCACATTTAGGGGGTTTTTTCGGTATGGCGCCTATCAAACGCTTGCATGAAACGCATAAGAGCATGCCGGACGGTTCTATGAGGCCCGGTGTCGCGTTCCGTCAGCGTGTCGCCGACCTCCGTCACCCAAGGTTCCGATACTGAACCAAGCGAGGGCATTATGAAGGTACTCGTCGCGGTCAAACGCGTCATCGATTACAACGTCAAGATCCGTGTCAAGCCGGATCACTCCGACGTCGACCTGACCAACGTCAAGATGGCCATGAACCCCTTCTGCGAGATCGCCGTGGAAGAAGCGGTGCGGCTCAAGGAGAAAGGGGTGGCGACGGAAGTGGTCGCGGTCACCGTGGGCCCCAAGGCCGCCCAGGAGCAGCTGCGCACCGCGCTGGCGCTGGGCGCCGACCGGGCGATCCACGTGCAGACCGACGAGGCCGTCGAGTCGCTGGCCGCGGCCAAGCTGCTGGCCAAGGTGGTCGAGGAAGAGCAGCCGGGGCTGACGATCCTCGGCAAGCAGGCCATCGACAGCGACAACAACCAGGTGGGGCAGATGCTCGCCGCGCTGACCGGCCGCCCTCAGGGTACTTTCGCCTCCGAAGTGGAAGTTGACGGCGACACCCTCAAGGTGACCCGCGAGATCGACGGCGGCCTGCAGACCGTCGCCCTCCAGCTGCCGGCCATCGTCACCACTGACCTGCGCCTCAACGAGCCGCGCTACGCCAAGCTGCCCGACATCATGAAGGCCAAGAAGAAGCCTCTGGACACCAAGACGCCGGACGAGCTGGGCGTGTCGGTTGCCTCCGGGCTCAAGCGTGTGCGCGTCGAACCGCCGGCCGAGCGCCAGGGTGGCGTCAAGGTGGGCTCCGTGGACGAGCTCGTGGACAAACTCAAGAACGAAGCAAAAGTTCTTTGATAACAGTTGCTTTGAAAGGAGCTGATCTGATGAGCATTCTGGTACTCGCGGAGCATCACGACGGCCAGCTGGCCGAGGCCACCGCCCACGTGGTCGCCGCCGCCCAACGCATCGGTGGCAATATCGACGTTCTCGTGGCCGGCGAGAACGTCGGCGCCATCGCCGAGGCCGCCGCCAGGCTCGATGGCGTGGCCCGGGTGCGCGTGGCCGACGCCGCCGTCTACGCCCACCAGCTGGCCGAGCCGCTGGGTGACCTGCTGGTGGCGCTGGCCGACGACTACTCTCACGTTCTGGCCGCTGCCACCACCACCGGCAAGAACGTGCTGCCGCGGCTCGCCGCGCTCAAGGACGTCAGCCAGATCTCCGAGATCATCGGCGTGGAGAGCGCCGACACCTTCCAACGACCGATCTATGCCGGCAACGCCATCGCCACCGTGCAGAGCGAGGACGCGCTGAAGGTGATCACCGTGCGGCCCACCGCCTTCGATGCGGTGGGCGAGGCGGGGAGTGCCGCCGTGGAAGCGGTCGAGGCCGGCATCGACAACGCCCTGTCGAGCTTCGTCGACGAGCGGCTCGAGCAGAGCGACCGCCCCGAGCTGGGCGCCGCCAAGATCGTCATCTCCGGCGGCCGCGGCATGGGCAGCGGCGAGAACTTCACGCTGCTCGACGGCATCGCCGACAAGCTCGGCGCGGCGATCGGCGCCTCGCGTGCGGCGGTGGACGCCGGCTTCGTGCCCAACGACATGCAGGTCGGCCAGACCGGCAAGATCGTGGCGCCGGAGCTGTACATCGCGGTGGGGATCTCGGGCGCCATCCAGCACCTGGCGGGGATGAAGGACTCCAAGGTGATCGTCGCCATCAACAAGGACGAGGAAGCGCCGATCTTCCAGGTCGCAGACTATGGTCTGGTGGGTGATCTGTTCGAGGTGCTGCCGGAGCTAGAGAGCAAGCTGTAAACCGAAGACAGGGATCTTCCAGGTGTCGCTTTCGATGATCGGTGGCCTCGTGGCGGATCTATTCGAGGCGCTGCCGGAGCTCGAGCACGAACGTCGAGGCTCCGGCAAGCGGTAAGCGCTCGACCGCATGCGCCCAATGACAAGGGGCCGGCCTCCAGCGAGGCCGGCCCCTTGTGGTGTGGGCATGTGTGCGGCGTCAGTGCCGCAGCCAGCCGCCCAAGCGGCGGGCTGCCGCCTGCCAGGGGCCCTCGCGACGGATGGGGGAGGCCAGTCGCGTAGTGGTGTCCCCCAGCGGGGCAATGATGGCTTCCAGGTGCTGTCGACAGCGTCGATGGTCCAGGGCGCCGGGACATTGGGCCATCAGCAGCCCGCAGTGGGAGAGGGCGGTGTCCAGGGAGGGGTGGAGGTCCGGGAAGGGTGCCGCCTCTTCGCGACAGCGTCTTAGTTCTGCCGACAGCATTTCGACCGTCCGGGTGTCCAGCCAGCATGGCATGCCTGGGCGGCGGGCGTGCCCGTCCACCGATTCCAGCAGGGCCCGGAAAGACACGCAGAGAAAGGTGCAGGAGTAGTAGAGCCGAGCACGGTCCGTCGTCATGGCGTCTCACCTCTTGGATAAAATAGATTCTCATTCTTGTTTTGTGGGATGGATCTGTCAATCGCCTGCGCCAGGGATTGATAACAATTCTTGTTCGGAGTAGGGTGCTCCGCATCTGTGCACCTTTCGGGAGACGCGAGTGCCCTACCCAACCCCCTGGATCCGCCATGGCCTGGCAGGCGTCGCCCTGATGCTGGCCGCCACGGCGGCCGCCGAATCCACCTTACGTGACGAGGCCCTCGACGCCCAGCGCACTCAGGCTGAACTGCAGGCGCGCATCGACGAGGCCGATGACGACGTGCGTGACAAGCTCCAGGCCCTTCGCCAGGCGCGCGAGGAGACTCGCCGCCTGAACGACTACAACGCCGAGATGGCGCCGCTGGTCGAGCGACAGGCCGAGACCCTGGCCGAGCGTGACGAGGCGCTGTCCACGCTATCCGCGACCCGCGAGGTGCTTCCCGGGCTGGTGCGCGACATGGTCGAGCGCCTGCGTGCTTGGGTGGCGAGCGACATGCCCTTCCTGCATGACGAGCGCATGTCACGAGTAGAGAGCCTCGAGCACCTGCTGGCGGCCCCCGAAATGAGCCGTGACGAGAAGCTGTCCAGAGTGTTGGCCGCCTGGCGTGCGGAGCTCGACTATGGTCGTGGGATCGATGCCTGGCGGGGTGAGTTGCCCGGCGACACGGCGAGCGAGGTGGATTTCCTGCGCCTTGGGCGGGTTGGCTGGTATTACCTGACCCCCGATGGTCGCCGGGGTGGCGTATGGAGCGTCGAGCGAGGCGACTGGCAACCGCTCGATGATGCGGCCCGAGCCGAGGTGCGCAAGGGGCTGGCCATAGCGCGTGAGCAACGTGCGCCGGCCCTGCTCGAACTGCCCGTGTCTCAAACCGTCTCGAGCGCCGAGACGCCAGCGGGGGAGGGCGCCTGATGAAGATGCCGACGATAATGTGTGCTGCCCTTGCCGGCCTGTGGCTGGCTAGCATGCCGCTGCAGGCCTCGGCCCAGCAGACGGCTGCGACCGGCGACGAGGGTGCGCTGACGACCCTGAGCGCCGAACGCGAAGCCGCGGAAGCCCGCGACCGCGCCCGCCTGGCCGAGTTGGTGGACGACGAGGCGGCTCTGGATGCCGCCCTACAGGAGGCCCAGGCCGCGCTGGCCGAGGCCCGCGAGCGCCGCGAATCCCTCGACGCTCGGGAGCAGTCCCAGCGCGAGGCGCTCGAGGAGCTCAACGCCCGCCGCCAGGAACAGGGCGGAGATCTGCAGGCCCTGTTCGATGAGGTGGCCGGCGTCAGCGGCGAGCTGCGTGACGATCTGGCCGCCAGTTGGCTGACCCTCGGCGGCCAGGCCGAGTTGCCGCCGCGGCTCGAGGCCGATGGCATCCTCGGCGCCGATCAGGTGGCCGTCCTCGCCGACAGCCTGATGGCGCTGACACGCGAAACCGCCCGCGTGGCGGAGCTTGAGGCCCCGGTGGCCGGTGCCGATGGTGAGGTGGTCGAGCGCTCGGTGCTGCGGGTCGGCGATCTGCTGGCGGCCACCGAAGACGGTCAGCTGCTCGAGCGCTCCGGTGAGGAAGGGCGCCCAGCGGTACTGCCGACGACGCCCGAGGCGATCGCCGACCGGGTTGCGGCCTTCCTGGGCGGCGCGGGCGACACCCTGGCCTTCGATCCGGCCGACGGACAGGTCATCGCGGCCATGGCACAGACGCCGAGCCTTTGGCAACGCTTCCAGCAGGGGGGCGCCGTGG
The DNA here is from genome assembly GCF_043496985.1 of Halomonas sp. B23F22_20. Taxonomy (NCBI): domain Bacteria; kingdom Pseudomonadati; phylum Pseudomonadota; class Gammaproteobacteria; order Oceanospirillales; family Halomonadaceae; genus Halomonas; species Halomonas sp. B23F22_20. The sequence continues at coordinate 105,373 of NZ_JBIEKH010000014.1, read as the reverse complement.
GCTATGTGGTCGTGGCGCTGGGCATCATCGGCCTGCTGGTGGCGCTGGTGCAGTATCTCTATCTGACGAGGGTAACCGTACGGCTGCGTCGTCAGCTTGGCGATCTCGACCGGCTGCGCGATGACAATCCGCTGGGGCGCGTGCTCAAGCGTTTCCATGCGCTCGGCCCGGGTCATGCGCCCGAGGCGCTGGAGGCCCGCCTCGACGAGGCGCTGCTCGCCGAGCAGCCGAAGCTCGAGCGCGGCCAGGGGTTGGTCAAGATGCTCGCCGCCGTGGCGCCGCTGATGGGCCTGCTCGGTACCGTGACCGGGATGATCGTGACCTTCCAGTCGATCACCGTGTTCGGCACCGGCGACCCGCAGCTGATGGCCGGGGGCATCAGTCAGGCGCTGGTGACCACGGTGCTGGGCCTGATCACCGCGGTGCCGCTGCTGTTCGCTCAGACGGCGCTCTCCAGCCGCAGCCGTTCGCTGATCGGCACCCTCGAAGGGCGCGCCAGTGCCGTGCTCGCCGACACCCTCGAAGCCGGCCGCGACGCTGCTTCCCCGAGCGTGACGCCGCGCCATGCCGATGCTCTGGCTTGATCCCCTGGCCTGGCTGGTCGAGGCCGGCGGCCCGGTGCTGGTGGTCATCATCGGCGTGGCGGTGCTGCTGTTCTCGCTGGGCCTGGAGCGCTGGTGGTTCTTCCGCTTCCACTATCGTCCGGCGCGCCACGCCCTGGTGGCGCGCTGGGTGGCCCGCGAGGATCACGTCAGCTGGAGTGCGCTGACCCTGCGCGAGATCTGGGCCCGCGAGCTGATCACCCGTCTCCGTGCGCCGCTGCCTTGGCTCAAGCTCTTGGTGGTGATCTGCCCGCTGTTCGGGCTACTCGGCACGGTGACTGGCATGATCACCGTCTTCGACAGCCTGTCTGTGAGCGAGGTCAATCAGGCGCGCGCCATGGCCGACGGCGTAGCCCGCGCCACTCTGCCGACCCTGAGCGGCATGGCGGTCTCGGTGGTGGGGCTCTTGTTCATCGCTCGTCTCGAACACATCATCCGGCGCGAGGATCAGCGGTTGCACGACCGCCTGGCGCGCGCCGCGGAGGACGCACATGCGTAGACGTCGACTGGCGGCGGCCGGTGAGGAGAGCAGCGAGGTCAACCTGACCCCGATGCTGGACGTGGTCTTCATCATGCTGATCTTCTTCATCGTGACCACCAGCTTCATCAAGGAGAGCGGCGTGGAAATCGAGCGGCCCGAGTCCAGCGCGGCATCGCCGCGGCCGGACGTTCAGGTGCTGGTAGCGATCACCCCCGAGGGCGCGGTATGGGTTGACGGCGAGCCCGTGGATCTGCACCGGATCGGCCCGCACGTGGCCGGCATGGTCAGCGACGACGGCTCGGTGGTGATCCAGGCCGATCGCGATGCCACCACCGGCGTGCTGATCGAGGTCATGGATCGCCTGCGCGAGGCCGACGTCGATAATGTGGCGGTGGCCGCCCAGCGGAGCGGTGACTGATGCGGCTACCGGTTTCTCTGCTGGCCGGGGCGGCCCTGACCCTGGCGCTGTTCGCGCTGCTGGCCTTGCTGGTGGCGCCTCCCGAGGCCGAGCCCGAGCCTCAGCAGGAGATCATGATGACGCTGGCCGAGGCGCCGGCCGAGATGGCGCCCGAGCCGGCCACGGCGGCCAGCGCGGCGCCACCGCCGCCGCCCAGTGCTCCGACGCCGCCGCCACAGCCGGCGCCCGTGCCCCAGGTCGACAGCGCCATTTCCTTGCCGGAGCCGGAGCTTCCTCCCATGGAAACGCCGGAGACGCCGGTGGACGAGGCCTTGCCGGAGCTCACCGAGACGCCGCCTGAACCTGAGCCACGACCCGAACCGGAACCCGAGCCGCAGCCTGAGCCCGAACCGCAGCCGGAACCCGCGCCGGCGCCCGATCCTGCCCCGAGTCCGGCACCGACGACCAGCGCCTCTGCCGCAGCACCGGCTGCGACTCAGGCGGCCTCCAATACGCCCGTGGACGTGGGCTCATCGGCCCAGGCCACGCGTCGCGTGCCGCCCGAGTATCCCCCCCGCGCGCGGCGTCGCGGCCTGGAGGGGTACGTGGTGGTGCAGTTCATCATCCGCCGTGACGGCAGCGTCGAGCGCGACAGTATCCAGGTAGTGGAGGCCAATCCGCAGCGCGTCTTTGATCGCGTCGCTCGCCGTGCCATCGCCGGCTGGCAGTTTGCCGCCGCCGACCATCTCCGTCGGGCCCGCCAACGCCTGGAGTTCCAGCTGAGATGAAGACCATGATGCAGACTCGCCCGCTGTGCCTGCTCGCCTGGCTGCTGTTGGCGTCGCCCGCGCTGGCGGCGCCTACCCTGTCCGGGGCACGTATCGACGATCTTCAGGGCCTCGAGCGGCGCTTGGGGCAGTCCGAGTTTTCCGCCGTGCGCGAGCTCGCCCTGAGCCAGGCAGAGCGCTTGGCCGGCGGTAATGCCTCGGATCGCTGGGCGCGTGCCCTTTATCTTCAGCTCGCCGCGAGTGCCGAGTCGCGCCTCGACGACCCGCTTGCCGCCGCCGACCATCTGGCCGAGGCGCGCGGAATCCACGGGGTGGAGCGCGCCCAGGCGGATCGCTGGCTGCGCCAGGAGGCGGGCCTTCGCCTGCAGGGTGATCAAGCTGGACGGGCGAGGGCGCTGCTGGGCGACTGGTTTCAGCGCCATGGCGGCACCAGCGAGGATCACTGGTTGATGGCTCAGCTGCTGGCTGCCGAGTCCGAGTGGGAGGCCGCAGCGCGCTGGGTGAATCGTGCCCTGGAGGCGGACGCCACACCCGGCCAGGCCCGGGCGACGCTTGCTGCTACCGTGCTGCAACGGGCCGGCGACGAGAGCGCCGCGCTGGCGGTGATCGAGCGGCGCCTGGCTGCCGCCAACGGCGATCCCGAGACCTGGCGCCGGGCGGCGGGGCTGGCCCAGCGCCTGGGTGATCCCGGCAGAGCGGCGGCGATCTGGGAGGCCGGCTGGCGGCGTGGCGTGTTGGCGGGCAGCGATGACCTGCGCCAGCGAATCCGCCTGCATCTGGCCGGCGGCACCCCGGCGCGGGCCGCCGAGCTGTTGACGAGTTCGCTCGAGGAACAGGCGTTGGCCGACGATCTGGACAATCGACGCCTGCTGGCCAGGGCCTGGCAGGCGGCGAGGGATCATGAGCGGGCGCTTTCCGCCTGGCGGGATGTCGCTGAACGCAGTGGAGCCGGTGACGACTGGCTGCAGTTGGGCGAGCTGGCCTATGGCTGGGGCGAATGGGACCTTGCTGGCGAGGCGCTGGTGAAGGCCCAAGCGCTGGGCGAGCTCGAAGCGGAAGCCTGGCTGTCGAGCCTGCCGGAGCAGAACGGCGATGAGGAAACGGGCGGGACCAAGGAGAATGGTCCCGCCGCCGAGGCCTGATTACGACTCGAACTCGGTCCACACGGGCGCGTGGTCGGACGGCTTCTCCATGCCGCGCAGCACGTAGTCGATGCCGGCGTCACGCACCTGGCCGGCCAGCGGCTGGGTGACCAGAATGTAGTCGATACGCAGGCCGCGCTTGGGCTCACGGTCGAAGCCCTTGGAGCGGTAGTCGAACCAGCTGAAGCGATCGTCTACGTCCGGATGGCAGAGCCGATAGCTGTCGCTGAGCCCCCAGGCCTTGATGCCCTCGAGCCACTCGCGCTCCACCGGCTGAAAGCTGGTCTTGCCCTCGCGCAGCCACCGTTTCCGGTTGGACTCGCCGATGCCGATATCGATGTCCTCGGGGGAGATGTTGAAGTCGCCCATGATCGCCAGGCGCTCGTCGGGCGTATGCTGCTCGTCGAGCAGTCGCGACAGCTGGGCGTAGAACTCGCGCTTGTGGGGAAACTTCACCGGGTGATCGACGTTCTCGCCCTGAGGGAAGTAGCCATTCCATACGGTCAGCGGTTCGCCGCCGCCGATACGCAGGCGCACGCCGATCAGCCGGCGCTGGGCCTCCTCACCGTCGTCCGGGAAGCCACGATAGACCGCCTCCGGACCCTCCGGACACTGCTTCCGGCAGATCATCAGAGCCACTCCATAATGGCCTTTCTGGCCATGGAAGTGGACGTCGTAGCCCATGGCTTCCACGGCCTCGAGTGGAAACTCGCTGTCCTGGACCTTGGTTTCCTGAAGACCGATCACCGCCGGGCGATGGGTCTCGATCAGCGCCTCCAACTGATGGAGGCGGGCGCGAATTCCGTTGATGTTGAATGACACCAGGCGCATCGGTCAGTCGTCCTTGTGCTCGGGCTTGTCGGGATGGATGGCGATCGGCTGCCCGGCCTCCTGCCGAGCCTGCTTGCGTTCGGCCTGCAGCTTGCGCTGCTGGCGCTTCTTCTCGGTGTAGCGCCGCGACGAGGTGACCTCGTCCGGGTTCTCGTGGCGCCACTGCTTGTAGTCCTTGCGCCGGCCGGTGCGGATGGTCACCTTGTCGGCCAGTGAGCGGGTCTTCTTCTTGCGTGTCATGACGCAGGCTCCTTGATCGTTGGGCGCCATTCTAGCAGCCGGGAGCAGACCTTCGACAGCGAACGCGCCCTCGGCGCCAGAGACTGTTACAATGGCCGTTTGCGTCACGCATCCCTGCCGATGCGCCTCCATCCACGAACATGGACGAGACAGCACAGCCTATGAGCGAGTCGGAACAGACCACAGCACCGGCCCAGACCCAGAATCGCAAGCCCAAGCGTCGCCGCCGCAAGCCGCGCCGCCGCCAGTCTAACTGGGATCTGCGCCAGTTCCAGGTCCCCGCTGTGGCGGGCAAGTGGCGATTCCACGACTTCGATCTGCCGCTGCCGCTGATGCGGGCCATCCATGCTCAGGGCTTCGAGTACTGCACGCCGATCCAGGCCGAGGCGCTGACGCATACCCTGCTCGGCGGAGACGTGGTCGGCAAGGCGCAGACCGGCACCGGCAAGACCGCCGCCTTCTTGATCTCGATCCTGGCCTACTTCCTCGAGGAGGAAGCGCCGGACGGCCAGAAACCCGGCGCGCCTCGCGCGCTGATCGTGGCGCCGACCCGTGAGCTGGCACTGCAGATCGAGAAGGACGCCAAGGCGCTGGCCCGCTTTACCAACCTCAACGTGGCCAGCGTGGTCGGCGGCATGGACTACCAAAAGCAGCTCGAGGGGCTGGGCAAGACGCTCGACATCCTGGTGGCCACCCCGGGCCGGCTGCTGGACTTTCATCAGAAGCGCGACGTGGACCTGACACAGGTCGAGGTGCTGGTGCTCGACGAGGCGGACCGCATGCTCTCCATGGGCTTCATCCCCGACGTCAAGCGCATCATCCGCCACACGCCGAAGAAGGAGGAGCGCCAGACCTTCCTGTTCTCGGCGACCTTCACCGACGACATCCTCAGCCTGGCCAGCCAGTGGACCCAGTCCCCGGCCCACGTGGAGATCGCGGTCACCGTCGATAACGCCGCCGACATCGACCAGCGCGTCTACCTGGTCAGTGACGAGGACAAGCAGCGCCTGCTGGTCCAGCTGCTGCAGCAGGAGAGCTTCGACCGGGTGATGGTGTTCGGCAACCGCCGCGACCTGGTGCGCAAGCTCGACGAGCTGCTCCAGAAGGCCGGCATCAATGCCGCCATGCTCTCCGGGGACGTGCCCCAGAACCAGCGTATCCGCACCCTGGAGCGTTTCCGCGAAGGCGAGATCCAGGTGCTGGTGGCCACCGATGTGGCCGGTCGCGGCATCCATATCGAGGATGTCAGCCACGTGATCAACTACACCCTGCCCGAGGACCCGGAAGATTACGTCCACCGCATCGGTCGTACCGGGCGTGCCGGAGCCAAGGGCGTCTCGATCAGCTTCGTGGGCGAGGAAGACGCCTTCTCGCTGCCGGAGATCGAGCGCTTCATCGACGACAAGTTGCCCTGCGAGCATCCGCCGGAGGGACTCTTGTAAGCTCTTAGCTTTAAGCTTGAAGCTGGAAGAAAAAACACCGGCTGTGCCGGAAGCCAGAGCCTTATCCGACTGGCAATGGTGTGACTTCCAGCTTCCGGCCTCCGGCTTCCGGCTAGGAATTTTATGCTTGACGAGGTCCTGAAGGGCGAGATCCAGAGCGCCTATCGCAAGGTGCTAGATGGTCTCGACCTGACGCCGCGCTACGGCCAGCGGCTGATGATCGCCGAGATCGCGCGCACCCTGGGCGGCATCGAGGCCGATGACGCTGGCCAGCGGACCAGCAACGAGCACGTCTGCGTGCTCGAGGCAGGCACCGGCACCGGCAAGACCCTGGCCTACCTGCTCGCCGCGCTGCCGGTCGCCAAGGCCCGTGGCAAGCGCCTGGTGTTGGCCACTGCCACGGTGGCCCTGCAGGAGCAGGTGTTGCACCAGGACCTGCCGTCCCTCAAGGCCCATAGCGGGCTGGCCTTCGACTACGCCCTGGCCAAGGGGCGCGGGCGCTATGTATGCGTGGCGCGCCTCGACCAGGCCATGGACGGCGGCGAAGACAATCCCACCCTGTCGCTGTTCGAGCAGGCCCTGGACAGCGGCGGCGATGACTTCCAGCAGCTCGTCCAGTCGCTGGGCGAAGCCTACGGCAACGGGCGTTGGGCCGGTGACCGCGACAGCTGGCCGGAGGGCATCGAAGATGCTCACTGGCGCAAGCTCACCGTCGACCATCGCCAATGCACCAATCGGCGCTGCGGTCACTTCGGAGCCTGCGCCTTCTTTCGCGCCCGCCGCGATCTGGACAGCGCCGAGGTGATTGTCGCCAATCACGACCTGGTGCTGGCCGACTTGGCGTTGGGCGGAGGCGTGGTGCTGCCGGACCCCGGCGACTGCATCTACGTCTTCGACGAGGGCCACCACCTTCCCGACAAGGCGCTCAACCACTTCACCCACCGCTTCGCCGTGGGCTTCACCCTGCGCTGGCTGGGCACCCTGAAGAAGTCGCTCACCGAGCTCAACCAGGCGCTGGCCGTGCAGCCGACCCTGGCGCGGCTGCTGGCGAGCCTGCCGCCGCTGTTCGAGGCGCTGGAACCGCGGCTCGGCGAGGCGTTCTCGCTGGGTCACCAGATTGCCGGCCGACCCGAGGGCCTGGGCGATGGCGAGGACGGCGCCCAGCACCGCTTCGAGATGGGCCGGGTGCCGGACGCCCTGCGCGAGCAGGCCGACGGCCTGGTGACGCTGTTCGCCGAGCTGTCGCGGACCCTGGAGTCGACGGCCGACATCCTGCGCGAGAGCCTGGACCCGGATAAGTCCACCGGGCTGCCCAAGGAACAGGCCGAGCCCTGGTTGCCGCTGGTGGCGCTGCTCCACGGCCGCGCGCTGGAAGCCCACGCTCTGTGGCAGGCCTTCGCCGAGACCGATCCCGAGGGCGAGCCACCGCGCGCCCGCTGGCTGACGCTGGAACGCTTCGGCGGTGATCCGGAGCTGACCTTCTCGGCCAGCCCGGTTTCCGCTGCGCACACCCTGGCGAAATCGCTGTGGGGGCGCTGCTTCGGCGCCGTGGTGACCTCGGCGACCTTGACTGCCCTGGGTCGCTTCGAGCGGCTTCAGGAGCGCGCCGGGCTTGCCAACCGCTATCGCTACCAGAGCCTGCCGAGCCCCTTCGACTATTCCCGGGCGGTGCTCAGCGTGCCCCGCGAGGCGGCGGATCCGTCCGACCGCGAGGGCCACGAGCGCGCCATCGTCGAGTTCGTCGAGGCGCTGGGCGAGGACGAGGCCGTGCTGGCGCTGTTCTCGTCCCGCGCCCAGCTGCGCGCCGTGGAGCGCGCGCTCTCGGCGACCACCCGCGAGCGGGTGCTGGCCCAGGGCCGGCTGCCCAAGCGCGAGCTGGTGGAGCGCCACCGGGCGAAGATCGACAAGGGCGAGGGCAGCATCCTGTTCGGCCTGGCGAGCTTCGCCGAGGGTATCGACCTGCCCGGCGACTATCTGACGCACGTGGTGATCACCCGGCTGCCGTTCGCGGTGCCCGACGACCCGGTGGGCGCGACGCTGGCCGAGTGGATCGAGCGCCAGGGCGGCAATCCCTTCATGCGCATCAGCGTGCCCGACGCCTCCATCAAGCTGGTCCAGGCCTGCGGCCGGCTGATTCGCAAGGAGGCCGATCGCGGCCGCATCACGCTGCTCGACCGCCGCGTGCTGACGCGCCGCTACGGCCGCGCGCTGCTGGATGCGCTGCCGCCCTTCGTGCGCGAGATCGACGGCCAGTAAAGGTCGAAAAGTGGCTGTGCTCGGCTATACGGTGTTAAACATAAACTCGTGCGCGAGTCCGATCAAAGTCCTCATTTACGGCTCGTAAACTCCGGCTTTTCGTTGATGTTTGCCTTGCGACCCACAAGGACGTGGGAAGTGCGTTGGCCCGCAGGGAGCGGGCCTAGCCCTAGCCTTCGCTCACCGACTTTTACCCTTTTTTGAGATCATCCTTCCTCGGCGAGCAGCCGCTCGAGGTCGTGGCGCACGGCTTCGGGGGCGTCGCCGTCGCGGATCAGCAGCCGCGCCGCGCCATCTCGATCGAAGGCGAAAATGCCGCTCGGGTGGGAGACCGGATAGTCCCCATCGCTGTCCTTTTCCCCGTAGCCGTAGGTCACCCGATAGCGCTTGGTGAGGGCGTCGAGCTGTGCCCGGCTGCCGGTCAATCCGACAATCGCCGGCCCGAAGGCGTCGGTGTAGGTCGTCAACCGCTGGGGGCCGTCGCGGGTCGGGTCCACCGAGACGAACAGCACCCGCACGTCTTCTCGCGCCTCGGGCGCCAGGCCATTCAGGGTTTTGGCGAGCCGGGCGAGGGTGGCGGGGCAGACGTCCGGGCAGTGGGTATAGCCGAAGTACAGCAGGGTTACGTCGCCGTGGTAGCGGCTGGCCTCCACCGTCCGGCCTCGCTCGTCGGTCAGCGTGAAGGCGAGCGGCGGCATCAGCGAGGCGATGTCCTTGGTCCGCCAGTCATCCTCGCCGCAGCCGGCCAGAACCAGCAACGCGAGCAGTGCAAGCCGTCGGAGCATGGGGTGGCGCATGTTATCTCCTCGGCGGTCAGCCGGTCGCATCCCGCGGCGCAGGGGCGGCCGCCGTCTGTCGGTCGCTTGTCTCGCCACGCCGCAGCTGGCGCAGCACGATCAGGGTGCCGATCACGCTCATCATGGTGGCCGGGATCCAGGTGATCAGCCCGCCCAGCTGCTGGTCGACCAGCGGCGCCAGCGGCCAGGCGCGGCCGCACACCTCATAGACGTCGAACAATACCGTGGAGCTGAAGGTGAGATAGGCGCCGAGCAGGATCTGCGGTGGCACTACGGCCAGCAGCAGCAGGATGCGTCGACCATGGCCGAGCCTTGTGGATGGCGTGAGCACCAGCCACCAGAACAGCACGCCGTCGACCAGCATGCTCCAGTTCATGAGCTGGTAGAGCTCTCGGCTGAGCATGGCGTCGAAGTGCACCTCCGGGATCAGCCAGAAATAGATCAGGCCCACGAACAGCAGTGGCGCGACCAGCGGCTGCTGCAACACATCGATCAGGGGGCGCGCGAGTCGCCGCGGACCCTCGAGCCCGGCCGGCAGGCCGGCTGCCAGCACCGGCCCGGGGAACGCGAGGACCATCAGGAAGGGCGCGGTATGGTGCAGCACCAGGTGCTGGGCCCGGTGGGGAAAGAACATGTACTGAGAGAGGTAGTCGTAGTGGGTCTGGCTGACGAGGTAGACGAGAGCGAGCCCGGCGAGGAAGGCGGTCGGTCGCGCCCAGCCGACGGCGGGATGGCGGCGGCCCAGGCGCCGAACGCCGCGCAGATAGACGGCAGAGGCCGCCAGGCAGGCGAGTCCCCACAGCGGCTCGAACTCCCAGGGGGCGAGCCAGGAAGCAAGGGAGGCGAGTGGGGCGGTGAAAGAGTCCAGCAGGGCCGTTGATTCCGCCATCCGCGGGTCCTTGTGGTCGGGGAGGGGGTATCGCCTCAAGCTAGCCGAGGCCCGTGCGGCCGGCAATCGGGCCCGCTCACGCTACAGTGACGCTTGAACCCCGGGACGCGATTGGCCAGTATTTCCCGCGCTCGACCCGTTGTTGCCGCCTGGTTGCGTTGGCCTGTTCTTCCGCAAGGATTCGCGATGAAATTGATCCTGAGCCGCAAAGGCTTCGATACTTCTGCCGGAGGCGTGCCCAATCCGATCCTGCCCGATGGGCGGCTGCTTGCGCTGCCGATTCCCGATGCGCGAGCGACGGCTGCCTATGAGGACATCACCCAGCAGGGCGAGCCGCTGGGGCCGCTCGTCGCCGACCTGACGCGGGGGAAGATCGCCCCGAGTGCCCGGGCCCACTTGGATCCCGATCTGCGCGCCGATCAGCGGCCTCGCGCGCCGGGCTGGCGGCCGCTGTTTGGCCAGATGGGAGCGGCACAGAGCCATCTGCGCAATCAGGGGGTGGGGCCGGGCGATCTGTTCCTGTTCTTCGGGCTTTTTCGAGACGTCGAGCGCGTTGATGGCCGCTGGCGTTTCGTGTCCGCGTCAAGGCCGCGTCATGTGCTGTGGGGCTGGCTGCAGGTGGCTGACATCCTTGCCCTCGGTGATCACCTGCCGGTCGGATTCGAGTGGGCCCACGACCACCCGCATTGCCAGCACCTGGGCACGCCTCGCAACATGCTCTATATCGCCAGTCCACGGCTCACCAGCGACGGGCGTGACGTCGGGCTGCCGGGCGCCGGTATCTTCTCGCGCTACGCCACTCGGCATCGCCTGACGGCGCCGAATGCCGAGACGGTATCGGCCTGGGAACTGCCAGCCTGGTTTCAACCGCGCAAAGGTCAGCCGCCGCTGACCTATCATGCCGACCCCCGCCGCTGGCGGCGGTGCAGCGATCGCGTTGCGCTGCAGGCCGTGGCCCGTGGGCAGGAGTTCGTGCTGGATGGCGAACAGTACCCCGAGGCGATACCCTGGGCGCGGGAGTTGATCGCTGGCGCAGTCGATGTCGGGCACGACGCGACGGGAGACGAGGGGGCAGGATGACGATGCGCTTCCGGCAAGCGACGGCGATAGACGCCGAAGCGCTGGCCGGGCTGATGGGACAACTGGGCTACGAACATGGCCCCGACGGGGTAAGAGACAACCTCGCGGCGATGGTCGAGCGAGGTGACGCCGTTATCGTCGCCGAGGATGAGCGGGGCATCGTCGGCTGCGTCTCGGCGATCCTCGACGTGCGCCTGGCGGAGGGGCGCTGTGGTGAGGTCGTGAGTCTGGTGGTCGCGGAGTCGAGCCGGGGGCAGGGGCTTGGCGCCCAACTGGTGGCCGCCGCCGAGGCCTGGCTGCGGCCACGCACCGATCGGGTCCGGGTGCGGGCCAACGTGACGCGCGAAGCCGCGCATGCTTTCTACGGGCGGCAGGGCTATCGGCTCGACAAGCGCCAGTGTCTGCTGACCAAGTCGCTAGAAGAGTAAGGGCTCGGACGCGGTAAGATCGTGCCGACGCTCCATTCAGGGTGCAACAAGCAAGACACCCGCGGACAGGGAGGTCCCATGTTGAATATCGTGCGCCGGCTGCTGCCGGAATTCGGCACCACTTACGGGCCCGCCGGGGATGGCCCGTTTCCGGGCATCTTGATCCTGCATGGCTCTGAGGGCGGCTTCTCCGGCTGGTCGCACCGGCTGGCCGTCCTGTTTGCTGCGCACGGTTTTCTGGCCTATCCCCATGCCTATTCGCGTGGCGGTAATGTCTGGAATGCCGGCGCGATCGAGGAGGTGGCGCTGGATCGTACCGCCGAGGCCATGGCGGCGCTGAGGGAATCGGCCTACTGCTCGGGGCAGGTCGGGATGCACGGCGTGTCACGAGGCGGCGAGCACGCCCTCTTGCTGGCATCGCTGATGGCCGAGGAGGGTCTCGCGGGGCAGGCCGATGCGCTGGCTGCTCATGCCCCCGCCGACGTGGTTTGCGGGGCTTTCGATGCGCGTTCCTTCCGGGACTCGGGGGACCCGGGCTGGCAAGCTTGGGACGCCGCCTCCCGGGCCTGGGCATGGCGGGGAAGCTCTGAGCGCCTCAAGCCGACCACTCGCATCGAGATCGAGCGCTATGCCGGCCCCGTCTTGTTGAGTCACGGCGTGGAGGACGCCACCTGGAGCGTCGACATGACCCGGCGCCTGGCGGAGCGCCTCGGCGCAAGAGGCGGCTATGTCGAGACGCATCTCTACGAGGGGGAGGGGCATATGCTGCGCGGCGAGGCGGAGAACCTTCACCATGAGCAGCTGCTGCGATTCTTCACTCGTTTCCTGGGCTAGGTTCGTCCATGGCATCCAAGCGCTGCACGCTCGAGCCTCGCGCCAAGGGCAGGGTTCGGTAAGGACCATGTTCGGTAAGAGCAATGTTTGATAAGAGCAATGTCCGGACGAAATGGGCCCGCCATGCGGCGGGCCCATCGATAGCGTGAAGGCTCGAGCGCGTCAGGCGGCGCGGCTCCGCTTGGCCAGGATCGGGGCCAGCTTGTCGTTCATGGTCGTGAAGGCCTGTTCGGTGGCGTCCCAGTCGATGCAGGCGTCGGTGACGGAGACGCCGTAGGCCAGCTGGCTATGGTCCTCGGGGATCTTCTGGTTGCCCCAGCCGATGTTGGATTCGACCATCAGGCCGATGATCGAGCGGTTACCTTCCAGGATCTGGTTGGTGACGTTCTCCAGCACCAGCGGCTGCAGGCTGGGGTCCTTGTTGGAGTTGGCGTGCGAGCAGTCGATCATGATGTTGGGCGTGACGCCGGCCTTGTTCAGCTCCTGCTCGGCCAGCGCCACGCTGACGCTGTCGTAGTTGGGCTTGCCGTTGCCGCCACGCAGTACCACATGGCCGTAGCGATTGCCGCGAGTGCGGATGATCGCCACCTTGCCGGCCTGGTCGATACCCAGGAAGTTGTGCGGGTGGGCAACCGACTGCAGAGCATTGACGGCCACGTCGAGGCTGCCGTCGGTGCCGTTCTTGAACCCTACGGGGCCGGACAGCCCGGAAGCCATCTCGCGGTGAGTCTGGGATTCGGTGGTACGTGCGCCGATCGCCGACCAACTGATGCAGTCCTGCAGGTACTGGGGCGAGATCGGGTCCAGCGCCTCGGTGGCCAGCGGCAAGCCCAGCTCGGCGAGTTCGACCAGCAGGCGCCGGGCGATATGCAGGCCTTCCTCGATCTCGAAGGAGCCGTTGAGATGCGGGTCGTTGATCAAGCCCTTCCAGCCCACGGTGGTTCGCGGTTTCTCGAAGTAGACGCGCATGACGATATAGAGGCTGTCCTTGACCGCGTCCGCCAGCCGACGCAGGCGGCGAGCGTAGTCCAGGGCCGCGTCGACGTCGTGGATCGAGCAGGGACCTACTACCATCAGCAGTCGGGAGTCGCGGCCGTCGAGAATGTTCTGGATGGTCTGGCGCCCCTCGATCACCGTGCGTTCGGCGTCCTCGGTGAGCGGGATTTCCCGCTTGAGGTCGGCCGGGCTAATGAGGACGTCCTCGGCGAGAACGTTGAGGTTGTTGACCTGTTGCTCGGACATGTTGCTTCGCTACCTGTGTCGTGTCAGCGCTGATGCGGCGTGAGAGGCCTACTATCGCCCGCGTGCCGGTCAAATTCAATCGGCTCGGGAACCCGGCGGGGAGGCGGGTTGTCCTAGCGCCGGCGCGGGGCCGTCCGTCGATCGGCGTCAGCGGGCCCATGGCGGCGTCGAGGCTTGATGCGCGCCCGCGAAACAGGAACACTTGGGCACCCGCCGATATCGGCGCATGCTCACCCCAGGGTCTAGGTTGATACATATGGAAGCGATACCCGTCTCTATGCGACGTCATTCTGGCGCGTCGCGGCAAGCTCCCGCCACGGGGAGGCGCTGAATGGGCACCCGGGAAACCGACCAGCAACTCGTCGAACGCGCACAGAAGGGGGATACCCGCGCCTTCGACCTGCTGGTGAAGAAGTACCAACACAAGATCATCGGGCTGATCGGCCGCTACGTGCACGATCACGCCGAGGTCCAGGACGTGGCGCAGGAGGCCTTCATCAAGGCCTACCGGGCGCTTGGCAAGTTTCGTGCCGAAAGCGCCTTCTATACCTGGATGTACCGCATTGCCATCAATACCGCCAAGAACCATCTGGTCTCCAAGGGGCGTCGCCCGCCGGGCAGCGACCTGGACATCGTCGATGCCGAGGTGGTCGATCACAGCGGCCGCCTGGCAGACATCGAGACGCCCGAGGCGGCCATCGCGCGGGATCAACTCCAGGCTGCCGTGTTCGAAGCCATCGAGGCGCTGCCCGATGACCTGCGAACGGCGATTACTCTGCGCGAGCTCGACGGCCTCTCCTACGAAGACATCGCCAACATCATGGAGTGCCCGGTTGGCACGGTGCGTTCGCGAATCTTCCGCGCTCGCGAGGCCGTGGATCAGCATATCCGGCCGCTGGTCACCACCTCCCGCAACCAGGAAGCGGTGGTCGAATGAAGCGAATTTTCACCGTTTTTGCGGATTGGCTGAACTGTCGGGCGCGAGTGACGTCATATGCGGTGACCGATCCGTACATGGCGGGTCTGGGGCCTCTCGATATGGCCGACACGACGGGCAACGAGGTCGGGATTCCGGGCTTCCAACAGGATTCAAGGCGGTGGTGCCTTGTCGATTGTGAGGGTGATGAGAAATGAGTCAGAACGCACGGGAATCGCTTTCTGCGCTAATGGACAACGAAGGGGACGAGCTCGAGCTGCGGCGCGTCCTCAAGTCGCTGGATGACGAGCCCGATGCGGCGGATGCCTGGCGCCGCTACCACTTGATGAGAAGCCTGTTGCGGCGCGAGAGCGACGTTGACATGGCCACTGATCTGTCGGCCGGCGTCATGGCCGGCCTGCGCGATGAGCCCGCTCCGCTAGGGGCGTCCGTCTCGACGACACGGCGTTCCCTGCCGCTTGGGCGCAGTGCCGGCATTGCCGCTGCGGTTTCGTTGATGGTGATCACCGGTGTGCAGTTTTATAACGGTGCATCTCCTCTCGGCGGCAGCGAGGCGCCGGTGGCCAGTACCGTCTCTAATACCGAGTCCGTGGGGGCGTCGCTGGCGAGTAGTCCGGCGCCATCGCTGGTGGACATGCCGATGTTCCAGGGCTCGAGCGGTAACAATCAGGGGCTGATGACCGTCGGGGCAGATGCGCCGACGATGCTATCGCCCACTCAGCGCCAGTCACTGCTTATGGATCGCCAGCAGGCGCTGCTTCTGCAATCCTACCTGGATCGTCACGCCGAGGGTGCCGCTGCTACCGGCGGTGATGTCTGGATGCCGCTGCTGCGAGCCTCGGGAAGCGAGTCTTCAGGGGCGCGCTGATGGTTAGGCAGGGGAGTTGCTCGGCCCTTTTGGGGGCGTGGCTCCTGATCAGCGCAGTCCTTGCGTCGCCGATCGGCACCGCCCAGGCGGCGTCGGTCGGCACCGATTTCGACTGCTCCCGGCTGGCGGAGGAGGATGAGCCCGACTCGGCGATGGCCTGGTACGAACGCAGCCTGTGGGCCGGCCATTGCTATGTCTTTCAGGCCAGAGCGGTGCGTATCGGCAGCGACGGCGTGCGCAGCCTGGCCATGTCCCATGAGATTCAAGATGGCATCGAGCGAGAGGTAGCACGCTTCCTCGATGGTCCTGCCGTCGCCTTCGAACGGGAAGGGCGTATAGCGCTATTGGGCGGCATGGCGCCGGGCAAGGCGTCCTCGGCCTCTCCCGAGGCCATCGTTGGACATCTCGATGGCCTTTACCGTCTGCAGCTGTCCGGGTCGGACCGGATTGCCGGCCGCCATGCGATGCGCCTCGACATCGAGCCCCTCGACGACCAGCGCTACGGCCATCGCCTGTGGCTCGATGCCGCTACTGCTCTGCCGCTCAAGCAGATGCTGCTCGATGAGCGCGGGCGGGTGCTCGAAACCTTCCAGATCACCGAACTGCGCTCTCCCCGGCTCTACCAGGGTCGGGTCGGTCTGGCCCCGGAGCGCCAACTCGAGCGACGACCCTGGCGGCCGGCCTGGCTGCCCGAGGGCTTCGTCGCCCAGCCGGTGAAGACCGGCGAGCGTCGCCCCGGCGTCAGCCATCGGGTCTACGGTGACGGTCTGGCGACCCTGAGCCTGTTCGTTGAACCCCTCGAGAACCGTGACCTGCTGATTCCCGGCATTCACCGCCTGGGCGTTTCCTACGCGGCGGTGCTGCACCGAGAGCTCGGCGGCCGGCCGCGCCAGGTGGTGGCCATGGGCGAACTGCCACCGCCGGTGTTGCGGCGAGTGGTCGAGTCGGTGGTCTGGTCCGGCGAGACGCCGACGGCCGAAGCCGCCGCGGACGAGGCGGAGGGCACGCCATGAGCGCTCGCTTCAAAGCATCCCCAAGGCGCGTGGGATCGCCGCGTACCGATTCCTGCCGCCGCCCACCCCGGCTCAAGCCGCCCTGCTGAACCTTTTGCCCTCGTCGAGGTAAGGGGTAGGGGCAGATGTCCTTGCCATCCATTGCACCTTGTCACAGGAGTCATTCATGACACGCATGACGCGCACGCTATCTTTCTGGGTGCTGCTGGTCGTGGCGCTGTTCGCCACCCAGTCCGCCATGGCCCGCGAGTTGCCGGACTTCACCGAGCTGGTGAAGGATGCCGCCCCCGGGGTCGTCAACATCTCCACGTCCCGGGTGGTGGAACGTCGCGATTCGCCCTTCCGCGGCTTCGGCAACCAGGAGATTCCCGAGATCTTCCGTCACTTCTTCGGCGACCAGCTGCCGATGCCGCCTGGAGGAGGGCACGGTCACAGTGAGGAGCGCCAGTCACTGGGCTCGGGCTTCATCATCAGCGAGGACGGCTACATCATGACCAACGCTCATGTGGTCGATGGTGCCGATCAGATCCTGGTACGTCTCAACGACCGTCGGGAGCTCGAGGCCGAGCTGGTAGGGGCCGACGAGAAAACCGACGTGGCCGTTCTCAAGGTCGATGCCAGCGACTTGCCGAAGCTCACGCTGGGCGACTCCGATCGGCTCGAGGTGGGCCAGTGGGTGGCGGCCATCGGCTCGCCGTTCGGCTTCGACCACTCGGTGACTTCGGGCATCGTCAGCGCCATCAACCGCACCCTGCCGCGTGACGTATACGTGCCCTTCATACAGACCGATGTGGCGATCAATCCCGGCAATTCCGGGGGGCCGCTGTTCAACCTCGACGGCGAGGTGATCGGCATCAATTCCCAGATCTTCACCCGCAGCGGCGGCTTCATGGGGCTGTCGTTCGCGATTCCCATCAACGTGGCGATGGACGTAGCCGACCAGCTGAAGGCCAGTGGCTCTGTCGAGCGCGGCTGGCTCGGGGTGATGATCCAGCCGGTGTCCCGTGAGCTGGCCGAGTCCTTCGGCATGGATAATCCCGAAGGCGCGCTGATCGCCGATCTCGATCCCGAGGGGCCGGCGGCCGAGGGCGGCCTCAAGGCCGGCGACGTCATCCTCGAGGTCAACGGCCAGGGTGTCGAACGTTCCAGCAGCCTGCCCCGGCTGATCGGCCGCGTATCCCCAGGCGGCAGCGTGGCCCTCACCGTGCTGCGTGATGGCGAGCGCGAGACGCTGGACATCGAAGTCGGCGAGTGGCCGGACAGCGCGGCGACTGGCGGCGGCAGCGATCAGGCTGAGCCCGCTCGACTCGGCGTGGTGGTTCAGCCGCTGGGCGAGGCCCAGCGCCGCAAGCTCGAGCTTGACCAAGGCGTTCAGGTGACCGAGGTCGACCCCGAGGGCATCGCCGCCGCGGCTGGCATACGGCCCGGCGATGTCCTGATCAGCATCGGCCAGCAGACGGTGGAGAGCCCTGACCAGCTTGCCGAGCTGGTGGCTGACCTGCCTGAGGGTAGCGCGGTGCCTGTGCGGCTCTATCGGGACGGGCGGTCCTACTACGTGGCGCTGCGCCTGGCCAGCGACTGATCAATGCGACCCTCGTCGTGACCTGCGACCCGACGGCCATGCCGTCGGGTCGCTGTATCTGGCCGGCGCATCCCGCTACAATGCCGCCATCTCACTCGACGCACCAGAGACGGCGAACGCCAATTTTTGTACACGGGTGCGTACACGAACCGGATCTTTTTCGAATGTCAGAAAGCGATAACCGCAAAGTAATCAACGGGATACGGAACTTTTCCATTATTGCCCACATCGATCACGGCAAATCGACCCTGGCCGATCGCCTGATCCAGAACTGTGGGGGACTCACGGAGCGGGAACTCAAGGAGCAGGTGCTCGACTCCATGGACCTGGAGCGTGAGCGTGGTATCACCATCAAGGCCCAGTCGGTGACGCTGGACTACCATGCCCAGGACGGAAACGTCTATCAGCTGAACTTCATCGATACCCCGGGACACGTGGACTTCTCCTACGAGGTGTCCCGCTCGCTGTACGCCTGCGAAGGCGCCCTGCTGGTGGTGGATGCCGCCCAGGGCGTCGAGGCCCAGTCGGTGGCCAACTGCTATACCGCCATCGAGCAGGGCCTCGAGGTGCTGCCGGTGCTCAACAAGATGGACCTTCCCCAGGCCGACCCGGACAAGGTCAGCGTGGAAATCGAGGAGATCATCGGCCTGGATGCCACCGACGCCTGCCAGGTGTCGGCCAAGAGCGGGCTCGGCATCGATGCGCTGCTCGAGCGACTGGTACGCGATATTCCGCCTCCCAGGGGCGATCGCGAGGCTCCGCTGCAGGCGCTGATCATCGACTCCTGGTTCGACAACTACCTGGGCGTGGTGTCGCTGGTGCGTATCTTCGATGGCACGCTGAAGAAGAACGACAAGATCCGCATCACCTCCACCGGTCGCGACTGGCAGGCCAACCAGGTCGGTATCTTCACTCCCCAGCGTCGCGAGACCGACGTGCTTCGCGCCGGCGAAGTGGGTTTCGTGGTGGCCGGGATCAAGGACATCCATGGCGCTCCGGTGGGTGATACCATCACTCATGCCAAGACGCCGGACGTCAAGCGTCTGCCGGGCTTCCAGAAGGTCAAGCCCCAGGTCTATGCCGGCATGTTCCCGGTCAGCGCCGATGACTACGAGGACTTCCGCGACGCCCTGGAGAAGCTGGCCCTCAACGATGCCTCCCTGGACTATGAGCCCGAGAACTCCGACGCCCTGGGCTTCGGCTTCCGGGTCGGCTTCCTCGGCACCCTGCACATGGAGATCGTTCAGGAGCGGCTGGAGCGCGAGTACGACCTCGACCTGCTAACCACGGCGCCGACCGTGGTCTACGAACTGCTGATGAAGGACGGCGAGGTCCGTTACGTCTCCAACCCCTCCAAACTGCCCGACATGGCCGACGTGGAGGAGATGCGCGAGCCCGTGGTGCGGGCCAGCATCCTGGTGCCCCAGGAGTTCGTCGGCAATGTCATCGCCGAGTGCGAGCAGCGCCGCGGCACCCAGCTCGACATGCTGTTCCTGGGCAGCCAGATCCAGCTCACCTACGAGCTGCCCATGGCCGAGGTGGTGATGGATTTCTTCGATCGCCTCAAGTCCATCTCCAAGGGCTACGCCTCGCTGGAGTACAACTTCGAGCGCTTCGAGGCCGCCAGGCTGGTGCGCCTCGACGTGCTGATCAACGGCGACAGGGTGGATGCCCTGGCAGTGATCATTCACCGCGACCATGCCCACACCCGAGGGCGGGTGCTGGTCGAAAAGATGAAAGAATTGATTCCGCGGCAGATGTTTGATGTGGCCATCCAGGCGGCCATCGGCGGCCAGGTGGTGGCGCGCTCCACCGTCAAGGCACTGCGCAAGAACGTGACCGCCAAGTGCTACGGTGGCGACGCCTCGCGCAAGAAGAAACTGCTCGAGAAGCAGAAGGCGGGCAAGAAACGCATGAAGCAGGTCGGCCGGGTGGAAATTCCCCAGGATGCCTTCCTCGCCGTGCTCAAGGTGAACGACGACTAAGGAAGGGCAACGACTGATGGATTTTGCACTCCTGCTGACGGTGGCCGTGCTGGTCACCGGGGCGATCTGGCTGCTGGACCTGGTATGGTGGCGGCCGGCGCGTCGGGCTCGCCTTACGGCCAGCGTCGAAGCCGGCACCACCGAGGGCGCCGATCCCGCCGTCCGCGAAAAGGCGCTCAAGGAGCCCTGGCCGGTAGATTACGCGCGCTCCTTCTTCCCGGTGCTGCTGGTAGTGCTGGTGCTGCGTAGTTTCCTGGTCGAACCCTTCCAGATTCCCTCCGGCTCGATGCGCCCGACCCTCGAGGTGGGCGATTTCATTCTGGTCAACAAGTTCGCCTATGGCTTGCGCCTGCCGGTGCTCGACACCAAGTTCGTCGACGTCGGCGAGCCGGAGCGAGGCGATGTCATGGTGTTCCGGTTCCCCAACGAGCCATCGGTGAACTTCATCAAGCGGGTGATCGGCCTGCCTGGAGATCATATTCGCTATGAAGACAAGCAACTGTTTGTCAATGGCGAGCCGGTGCCCAAGTCGCTGATCGAGGCCGGTCCCCAAGGGGCTACCGATGAGCTGTTGATGCAGGAGCAACTGGGCGAGGTCGACCACCCTATCTACAATAATCCACGCGACCCCGGTCCGCAGATGCGCGAGATCGTAGTGCCGCCGGGACACTATTTCATGATGGGGGACAACCGCGACCACTCCAACGACAGCCGCTACTGGGGCTTCGTGCCGGAGGAGAACATCGTCGGCAAGGCCTTCGCCGTCTGGATGCACTGGAACGGCGGACTGCCGAGTTTTACCAGTGTGCGCCGTATCCAATGAATGCCGGGAGCGGCATTCCTTGCATGACATAGCAGGAGCTTCGTGAGCAATTCCCTGACCATTTTCAGCCGCCGTATCGGCCACGATTTCGCGCAGTCCGATCTGCTCGAATTGGCCCTCACCCATCGTAGCTATGGCGGTCGCAACAACGAGCGCCTGGAGTTCCTCGGCGATTCCATTGTCAACTTCGTCATCGCCGAGGATCTCTACCAGCGCTTTCCCCAGGCGCGGGAGGGGCAGCTTTCCCGCCTGCGCGCCCGCCTGGTCAAGGGCCAGACCCTGGCCGAGTTGGCCCGTGAGATGGAATTCGGTGACTATCTTCGCCTGGGGTCCGGAGAGATGAAGAGCGGCGGTCATCGTCGCGATTCCATCCTCGCCGATGCCGTCGAGGCGGTGATCGGTGCCATCTATCTGGACGCCGGCATGGATACCGCTCGTGCCCGGGTGCTGGCCTGGTACGCCGAGCGCCTGGAGGCCATCGACCTTCAGGATACCCAGAAAGATCCCAAGACCCGGTTGCAGGAGTTCCTGCAGTCTCGCCAGGCGGCGCTGCCGCGCTACGAGGTGATCTCGGTAGAGGGCGAAGCCCATGCCCAGACCTTCACTGTGGAATGCCATGTGGAGATGCTGGAAGAGCATACCCGGGGGACGGGATCGAGTCGTCGTCACGCCGAGCAGCAGGCCGCCGAGCGTGCCTTGGCCCGTTTCGAACAAGGGGGGCACTCATGAGCCAGACCTGCGGATTCGTGGCCATCGTCGGCCGACCCAATGTCGGCAAGTCGACGCTGATGAATCGTATTCTCGGACAGAAGATTTCCATTACCTCGCGTCGTCCCCAGACCACGCGCCATCAGGTGATGGGGATCAAGACCGAGGGCGACGCCCAGTTCATCTATGTCGACACGCCGGGGATCCATATCCTCGAGAAGGATCGCAACAAGGCCATCAATCGCTTCATGAACCAGGCCGCTACCCAGGCCCTGCGTGACGTGGACTGCGTGGTTTTCATCATTGATCGAACGCGCTGGTCCGCCGAGGACCAGGTGGTGCTGGAGCGTCTGGCCAATGTCGAGGCACCGGTTATCCTGGCGGTCAACAAGGTCGACCGCCTCAAGGACAAGACGGAGCTGCTGCCGTGGCTGGAGTCGGTAGGCGCCCGGCGAGACTTCGCCGCTATCGTGCCCATCGCCGCCAAGCATGGCACTCACGTGGCCGACCTCGAGGCCGAGGTGGCCAGGCATCTGCCCGAGAGCGTGCACTTCTTCCCCGACGACCAGGTCACTGACAAGAGCCAGCGCTTCCTGGCCGCCGAGCTGGTTCGCGAGAAGGTCATGCGGCAGCTCGGTGACGAGCTGCCCTACCAGATGACCGTGGAGATCGAGGAGTTCCGCGACGAGGGGCGTGTGGTGCACATCAGCGCCCTGATCATGGTCGAGCGCCAGGGCCAGAAGAAGATCTTGATCGGTGAGCGCGGCGAGCGTATCAAGAAGATCGGGCGCGAGGCGCGGCTGGACATGGAGCGGGCCTTCGACGCCAAGGTCATGCTCAACCTCTGGGTCAAGGTCAAGCGCGGCTGGTCCGACGACGAGCGAGCCCTGAAGAGCCTGGGCTACGACTTGGACTGATTTCGAGCTTCGAGCTTCGAGTTTCGAGCTTCGAGTGGCGATTCTCCTGAACGGCGTCCCATGACCCCTCAGCCGGCCTATCTGCTGCACAAGCGCCCTTACCGCGAGACCAGCGCCCTGGTTGAGCTGCTGACGCTCGACCACGGCCGGGTGCGGGCGGTAGCGCGTGGCGTGCAGCGCCCCGGCAGCCGTGCCCGAGCCACGCTTCAGCCTTTCGCCCCCCTGTATCTCACCTGGAGCGGTCAGGGCGAGCTCAAGCGGCTGTCGCTGATCGAGAGCCGGGCCCCGGCGGCGATGCTGGTAGGGGAGGGGCTGCTGTGCGGGCTCTATGCCAACGAGCTGCTGACCCGGCTATTGCCGGTGGAACTCCCGGCGGGCGACGTGTTCGCCTTCTACGCTGCTGCGCTGGAGGCGCTGCCGCGTCCCGAGGGCCGGGCCGGTGCTCTGCGCCGCCTGGAGTTGTCGCTGCTCGAGGTCCTGGATGCCGAGCCGCGTTTCTGCGCGCCCGATGGTCAGGCCCTGGACCCTCAGGCCCGCTATGTCTTTCAGGCCGACTCGCGGGCCTTCGTGCCGGGTGAGCCCGGCATCGATGGGCGCACCCTGAAACTGCTGGCCAGCGGCGACTGGCGAGAGCCGGGCCTGGCCGGCACGGCCAAGGCAGTGACCCGGGCGGCGCTGGCACCGCTGCTCGGCGGCCGACCGCTGCGTTCCCGCGAGTGGATGCGCCAGTTGGCTGCCCGCCGGCGTGCCCGCCAAGCTTGAAGAGCGGCGCTGTGCGCCTGGAAGCTTGAAGAAAGGCTTGTGGCACAGCTGGATGGTAACATGCTGTTTTCCAGCTTCCAGCTTCCAGCTTCCAGCTTCCAGCTTCCAGCTTCCAGCTTCCAGCTTCCAGCTTACCGAAGGAGAGCCCCATGCATCCCCCCCGCATCCTGCTCGGCGTCAATATCGACCACATCGCTACACTGCGCCAGGCGCGCGGTACCCGCTATCCCGATCCCGTCCAGGCGGCGCTGCTGGCCGAGGAGGCCGGGGCCGACGGCATTACCGTGCACCTGCGCGAGGACCGTCGGCACATCCAGGAACGTGACGTGCGTTTGCTGGCCGAAGTGCTCAACACGCGCATGAATCTGGAGATGGCGGTCACCGAGGCGATGCTGGCGCTGGCCGAGGAGATTCGCCCGGCCCACGTCTGCCTGGTGCCGGAGAAACGCGAGGAGCTTACTACCGAGGGCGGCCTGGACGTGGTCGGTGGCTTCGAGACGATCGAGGAAGCGTGCCGGCGGCTCGCTGCGGCAGGCTCGGAGGTGTCGCTGTTTATCGACCCTGATCCCAGGCAGGTGGAAGCCGCTGCCCGTGCGGGGGCGCCGGTGATCGAGCTGCACACCGGTGCCTATGCCGAGGCGATAGGCGACGAGGCGGCCCGCGAGCATGCCCGGTTGGTGGCTGCCGCCGAGATGGCCGGTGAGCTTGGCCTGACCGTTAACGCTGGTCATGGCCTGCACTATCACAATGTCGAGGCAGTCGCGGCCATTCCGGGGCTGCACGAGCTTAACATCGGCCATGCGATCATCGCTCGGTCGCTGTTCGTGGGCCTCAAGGAGGCGGTGGCCGAGATGAAACGTCTGGCGATTGCCGGTCAGGAGGCCGGCTTCGTGGCGGCGCTCGACGAGCATGAGCACGACAACGACCATGAGGCCGGGAGCGGCTGCTGCGGATGATACTGGGCATCGGCACCGATATTGCCCGGGTCGCGCGCTTCGAGGCCGCCAAGGCTCGCCACGGCGAACGCTTTGCCGAGCGCGTGCTGGGCCTCGACGAGTTGGTTCTCTATCGGGAGCGAGGCCGGCCGGCGGGCTATCTGGCCAAGCGCTTCGCCGCCAAGGAGGCTTTCGTCAAAGCGCTGGGCACGGGCCTGCGCCGTGGCATGCGCTGGACCGACATTCAGGTGGTCAACGATGCCCTCGGACGACCTTCGCTGGTTCTGTCGGGGCGAGCCCTGGAGCTGGCCGAGGCTGAGGGGGTTCGAGTCCTTCATCTCTCGTTGTCGGACGAGTCGGCGTTCGCGGTGGCCTTCGTGGTACTGGAAGCCTGAGCGTGGGAAGACAGGGAATGGGCAGAGTGCGTCGCCTGCCAGTCGCGCAGTGCGGCCATCGCCGCATAGAGATCCGGTAGCAACGGCATGACCGCCTCCAGGCCGCGGGAGCGCAGCCGGGTTTCCAGCGTCTCGGCCAGCAGGCCAAGGCGCGGCACGCCGCAGTAGCGGCAGGCGCCGTTGAGGGCGTGGATGGCATCGAGCAAGGCCTCGGCATCGCTAGCCTCCACCGCTCGGCGAATGTCGGCCTCGCTGTCATCCAGGGAGGCGATCAGGTGGCCCAGCAGCTTGCGGGCCAGCGGCTCGCGCCCGCCGGCCAACTGGGTCCCCAGCGCCAGGTCCACCGAGTCCAGCTCGGCGTCGCTGGAAGGATCGGCTTGCGTGGTTTCGCCGGATTCCTCCAGTGCCAGGCCGACCCCCAGGTGGTGGCGCAGCAGGCTGGATAGCTGGGCGGTATCCAGCGGCTTCTCGAGCACCCCGTCCAGACCGCTTTGCAGCAGCTGCTGGCGTTGCTCGCTCTGCACATGGGCGGTAACGGCGATGATTGGCACGTGTCGCCAGGGGCCGCCCAGGCCACGCAGGGCATGCGTTGTTTCCACCCCGTCCATGCCGCTCATGCGGATATCCATCAGCACCACATCGAAGTGGGTCTCCTGGGCCATGGCCAAGGCCTCTTCGCCGCTGGCGGCCAGACTCACCTCCAACTGCGGTCCACGAATCAGCTCCTGCAGCAACAGACGGTTGGATTCGGTGTCGTCCACCACCAATAGCCGCAGCGAGGCCCTGGCGTTCTCGGATGGCGGGCGCGGGAGCTGGTCGCGGCGGGCTCGGGCCAGGGTGCGGGAGACCGCCTCCACCAGGGTGTGGCGGGACAGCGGCTTGCTCAGGATCTCGCCACCGTGGGGTAGCGTCAGGGTCGGTAGATCGGGCGGACTGGCGTTGACCAGCAACAGCGCCGGACAGGCCAGGCGCTCCAGGCGCTGTTGCAGGGCCGCCTGGCCATCCTGGCCGAGGTCGGTATCATACAGGCTGATCAGCGCCAGGACGGCGCCTTCGGTCGGCTCAGCCTGCGGATCGATGAGGCTGGCCTTCCAGCGGGTCAGCAGGTGCCGCAGGGCGGAGCGAGTCGGCGTATGAGACTCTTCCAGGATGACCTGTTGTCCGTCCAATTCCAGTTCGGGGGCACGCTGTTCTTCGCCCTGGCAGGCCAGTGGCAAGGTGAAGGCGAAGGTAGATCCTTCGTCTGGCGTACTGACGACGCTGATCTCGCCGCCCATCTGTTCGACGAGTTGACGGCTGATGGCCAGGCCCAGGCCGGTACCGCCGAATTCGCGCTGGTGGCTGGCGTCCGCTTGACGGAACGCCTGGAAGAGCCGGCGCTGGGCGTCGGCGCTCATGCCGATGCCGGTATCGCTGACCGCCACTCTCAACACCACATGCCCGCTGGCGCGCTGATCGACCATGACTCGTACGATGACCTCGCCCCGTTCTGTGAACTTGACGGCGTTGCCGGCCAGGTTGGTAAGTACCTGACGGATACGCAGTGGGTCACCGCTCAGCGACTCGGGAACGTCGTCATAGACCAGGCCGAGCAGTTGGATGCCTTTCTGCTGGGCTTGGGGCGCCTGCAGCCCCAGTACTTCGTCGACCAGGGCCACCATGTCTAGCTCGGTATGCTCCAGCTCCAGGCGCCCAGCTTCGATCTTGGAGAAGTCGAGGACGTCGTTGACCAGCATCAGCAGGTTGTCGCAGGCGCGCTGGACGTGGTCGAGCCATTCTCGCTGGCGGGGGGCCATCTCGGTGCGGTGCAGCAGGCGGCAGAAGCCGATGATGCCGTTCAGCGGGGTGCGGATCTCGTGGCTCATGTTGGCCAGGAACTCCGATTTGGCGCGGTTGGCCTCCAGGGCTCGACGATGGGCCAGGTCCAACTCGATGTTCTGGACCTCGATGGTCTCCATGGATTCCTGGAGTTCTCCCGTGGCCTGCTCTATCTGGGCCTGGAGGTCCTCCCGGGCGGCGGCCAGGTGGTCACCCAGAGCGTTGAGGCTCTGGGCGAGGCGTCCCAGCTCGGCTTCCTGCGGCACCGGCATTGGCCCTGGGTGTGCCCCCGCGGTCAACCACTCCAGCTTCTGGGCCGCGCGTTCGAGGGGATGGGTCAGCCGTCGGGACAGAACATGGGCAACCATGAACAGCAGCATGCCGACGATCAGCAGCAGCAGGCCGCCGCCGGCCAGGTGGCGATAGTAGCTCAGCGGCAGCGTCGAGGCGTCGATATCCAGTACCAATTGGGTACCGGGAGCGCCGGGTAGTGGCGCCTGTAGCTGCCAGTGTCGGCCGTTCTCTATCAGCGACGGGCCGTCGTTCGGAGCGTGGGGTGGAGCCTGGCGCAGGTGGCCAAGCTCCAGGTGTCGCTCGCCATCGGCGTCAAGAATGCTCAAGGCGCGGACATCCTCCAGTGCGAGCAGGCGGCCGGCGAGGATGTCGAGGTCGACGGTATCGCCGGCCGCCAGTGCTTGGCCAAGGCTCGGCGCCAGTAGGTCGATGGCCTGAGTCAGGCGCTCGCGCATCTGAAGGTGGTGGTGGTGATCATTCAGTTCCGTGATCGCCACCACTACCAGGGCGATCAGCACCAGTGGCAGGGCGAGGATGGCCAGCATCAGGCGGGTCTTCAATGACATCGTGAGAGCTCGTCGGCTGGAGTGTCGTGGCCCAGTATGCCACAGCCGGGCGGGATGCCTGTCCAGTGTCGTTGCCCGAGGATATAATGCCGAAAAGACGTTTCCAGAAGGATAGTTGCATGCAGTTCCCCACTCTGGAGGAGACCATCGGCCATACGCCGCTGGTGCGCCTGAAGCGGATTACCGCGGGGCGTAACAACACCCTGCTCGCCAAGCTCGAGGGCAACAACCCGGCGGGGTCGGTCAAGGATCGTCCGGCGCTGTCGATGCTTGAGCAGGCCGAGGCGCGGGGTACCATCTCGCCTGGCGACACGCTGGTCGAGGCCACGTCCGGCAATACCGGGATCGCGCTGGCCATGGCGGCGGCGATCAAGGGCTATCGGCTGATCCTGATCATGCCGGAGAACGCCTCCAGCGAGCGCAAGCAGGCCATGGCCGCGTATGGCGCCGAACTCATCGAGGTCAGCCGCGAGGGCGGCATGGAGGCCGCCCGCGACCTGGCCGACACCATGATCGCCCGCGGCGAGGGCAAGCCGCTCGACCAGTTTGCCAATCCGGACAACCCGCTGGCTCATTATCGTGGCACCGGGCCCGAGCTGTGGGAGCAGACGGCTGGCACCATCACGCATTTCGTCAGCTCGATGGGGACCACCGGCACCATCATGGGCGTCTCTCGCTACCTCAAGGAGATGAGCCCGGAGGTGCAGATCGTCGGCCTGCAGCCCGAGGACGGTGCCAGCATTGCCGGCATCCGTCGCTGGCCCGAAGCCTATCTGCCGAGCATCTTCGATCCTGCCCGTGTCGATCGGATGCTGGACATCGGCCAGCACGAGGCCGAGGAGCACATGCGGCGTTTGGCTCGGGAGGAGGGCATTCTCGCTGGAGTTTCGTCCGGCGGGGCTCTGGCAGGGGCACTGCGTATCGCCGCCGAGGTCGAGAATGCCGTGATCGTGTTCATCGTCTGCGACCGCGGCGATCGCTATCTGTCCACCGGCCTTTTCGCTCCGGAGTCCTGAGGTGGGCCTCGGAAAGCGTCGGCCCACCAGGGCCCGTTCTGGCGTCTCGGGGTTGCAGACACCGCAGCGCGGCAAGGCTCCTCCACGGCAGGCGAACGACGATACTGCGCCGCTGACCATCGAGGGCCTGGCCCACGACGGCCGCGGCGTGGCGCACACGGCGGCCGGCAAGACGGTGTTCGTCGAGGGGGGGCTGCCCGGCGAGCGCGTCGTGGCGGCAGTGCACCGTACCCGCAAGCGTTTCGACGAAGCCCATGTGCGCGAGGTACTCGACGCGTCTTCCGAGCGGGTCGTTCCGCCGTGTCGCCACTTCGGCGCATGTGGGGGATGTGACCTGCAGCATCTCGACCTGGCCGGGCAGCGGCGGCACAAGCAGACGGTATTGACCGAGCTGCTGGCTCGCCAGGGCATCGCACCCGAGGGTGAGCCCGAGCTGTTGGCGGAGGCCGGCGAGGGCTATCGGCGCCGGGCGCGGCTGGGCGTCAAGGTCGATGCCGATGGCGGCGTGCATCTGGGGTTTCGCGCTCGCCATAGCCATCGGCTGGTGGATCTCGATGATTGCCCCATCCTGGTGCCGTCGCTGGCCGACCTGCTGGCGCCGTTGCACCAGCATCTCGCCGCCTTGGAGGCGCCGCGCCAGGTCGGCCATCTGGAACTCACGGCCAGCGATGCCGGCGTGGTCCTCGTGGTGCGACAACTTCGCGAGCAGACCGTCGATACTCGCCGCTGGCATGATTTCGCCATGGCCCGGGGTTTGCATCTTGCTCGCTGGGTGGGTCGAGAGTCGCCGCGTTTCGAATGGCTCACTGCCGCGCCTGAACTGAGCTTCGGGTTGGCGGCGGCGGGGAGAGCGCTGACGCTTGGCTTCTCTCCAGGTGATTTCCTGCAGGCCAACGAGGCGGTCAACCGGCGCATGGTGGACACCGCCATGGCATGGCTGGCGCCCATGGCGCCGGGCGAGCGGGTGCTGGATCTGTTCGCCGGGGTCGGCAACTTCAGCCTGCCGTTGGCCGCGCTGGGGGCCCGCGTGCGGGCCGTAGAGGGCAGTCCGGCGATGGTCGAACGCCTCGCCGACAACGCGCAGCGTAACGGCTTGGAGATCGAGGCGTGCCAAGCCGACCTCAACGAGGTCACGGCCGGTGGATTCCCGCTCGAGGCGCCCGACTGCGGCACGCTGGTGCTGGACCCGCCACGTGACGGTGCCGAGGCGGTCTGTCGGGCCATCGCCGCGCATCCGGTGCCGCGCGTGCTTTACGTCTCCTGTGATCCGGCCACCCTGGCGCGGGATGCGGCCCACCTGGTGCGGGCCGGCTACGCCATCCAACGCTGGGCGGTGGCCGACATGTTCGCTCACACCGCCCATCTGGAATCCATGCTGTTGCTCGAGTACCCGAACGCCGGGCAGCGGTGCGAAGGAGCGTCAACCGATGGTTAAAGTGCGTGAAGACCAGCCCTTGAGCGCCGACGGCGGGGTCGACATCCCGCTGTGGGTCGAGCGCCTCCAGGAGGACGTCAAGCTGCGAGCACCGGACGAGATGCGCGTGGTCTGCGAGCTGGCCCAGCGCCTGGAGCGCGAGTCCGAGCGTCCCCACAAGGCCTGGCTCAAGGATGGCTCGAGCTTTCGCATGGGCCTGGAAATGGCCGATATTCTCGGCGAGCTGCGGCTGGATCAGCCGGCGCTCGAGGCGGCGGTGCTGTACCGTGCGGTGCGTGAGGGCTTGATTGGCCTGGAGGCGATCGCCAAGCGCTTCGGCCAGGAAGTCGCCGGGCTGATCGACGGCGTGCTGCAGATGGCTGCGATCAGTACCTCACAGACGCCCAGTCATGGCCTCAGCCAGCATGACCAGCAGGACAACCTGCGCAAGATGCTGGTCAACATGATCGACGACGTGCGGGTGGCACTGATCAAGATCGCCGAGCGGACCTGCGCGCTGCGCCAGGTACGCGATGCCCCGCGCGAGAAACGCCTGCAGGTGGCTCGCGAGGTGTTCGACATCTACGCGCCGCTGGCCCACCGCCTGGGTATCGGACACCTCAAGTGGGAGCTGGAAGACCTGTCCTTCCGCTATCTCCACGAGGGGGACTACAAGGCCATCGCCCGGCAGCTGGCCGAGAAGCGGCTCGATCGCGACCGCTACATCCACGACGTGGTCGAGACCCTGGAAGGCTTGATGGAGGCCCAGGGCATCCATCGTTATCAGGTGGACGGGCGCGCCAAGCACATCTATTCGATCTGGCGGAAGATGCAGCGCAAGCGCATCGACTTCTCGCAGGTCCACGACATCCGCGCGGTGCGCATACTGGTGCCCGAGATCACCGATTGCTACACCGTGCTCGGCATCGTCCACTCGCGCTGGCACCACGTGCCCCAGGAATTCGACGACTACATCGCCAATCCCAAGAAGAACGGTTACCAGTCGCTGCATACCGCCGTCTTCGGCCCGGAGGGCAAGGTGCTGGAGATCCAGATCCGCACCTTCGCCATGCATGAAGAAGCCGAACTCGGGGTGTGTGCCCACTGGCGCTACAAGGGGCACGATACCAATGCCCGCAGCGCCAGCTACGAGGACAAGATCGCCTGGCTGCGTCAGGTGCTGGAGTGGCAGGAGGAGGTCGGCGACTTCGGCGACATCCGCGAGGGGCTGACCAGCGACGTGGCCCCGGACCGCATCTACGTCTTCACGCCCGACGGCCATGTCATCGACCTGCCGCGGGAGGCCACGCCCATCGACTTCGCCTATCGGGTGCATACCGAGGTCGGGCATCGCTGCCGCGGCGCCAAGGTCAACGGCCGCATCGTGCCGCTGACCTATCGGCTCGGCACCGGCCAGCAGGTGGAGATCCTCACCGCCAGCAAGGGCGGGCCGAGCCGCGACTGGATCAATCCCAGCCTCGGCTACGTGTGCACGTCACGTGCGCGGGCCAAGATCCAGTCCTGGTTCAAGCACCAGGCGCGTGATCGTAACCTCGACGAGGGCCGCGCGCTGTTCGAGCGCGAGATGAAACGCCTCGACGTGGGCGACATGGACCTCACCCGACTGGCCAACCAGGTCAACTACTCCACACCCGACGACATGTATGCCGCGCTCGGTGCCGGCGACCTGCGCATCGGCCAGGTGTTTCACCAAGCCCAGCAGCTGTTCGGAGAGAACGACGATCAGGAGCAGCTCGACAAGCTGCTGGCCAAGCCGCGCAAGTCCGCCGACAAGAGCGGCGGCGATGGCATCACGGTGCTTGGGGTCGGCAACCTCAAGACCAGCATGGCCAACTGCTGTCATCCGGTGCCCGGCGAGTCGATCGTGGGCTTCATCACCCAGGGGCGCGGCGTCACCGTGCACCGCGAGGACTGCCCCAATATCCTCCAGCTGCGTCTCGATGAGCCCCAGCGGGTGATCGAGGTGGAGTGGGGGGAGCGGGCCCGCACCCAGTATCCGGTGGATATCGAGATCCAGGCCTGGGATCGCTCGGGACTGCTGCGTGATGTCACCGCCGTGCTCAGCCACGAGAAGGTCAACGTGCTGTCGGTGAACACCCTCACCGACACCGACGACGGCATCGCCCGCATGCAGATCACCCTGGAGGTGGACGGCCTGGAAACGCTGGGCCGGCTGTTCTCGCGCATCCAGCAGCTGCCAAACGTCATCGAGGTGCGCCGGCTGCGTGCCGGCGGCAAGGGCAAGAAGAAACGCGGGGGCAAGCGCTGATGAGCGAGCAACGCTACGGGCTTGACGACCTGCTGACGCTGATGGCGGTGCTGCGCGACCCCGCGCAGGGCTGCCCGTGGGACGTCAAGCAGGACTGGGACAGTATTGTCCCGCATACGCTGGAGGAAGCCTACGAGGTCGCCGACGCCATCGAACGCCGCGCCTTCGACGAGCTGCCCGGCGAGCTGGGCGACCTGCTGTTCCAGGTCGTGTACTATAGCCAGTTCGGTGCCGAGGAGGACCGCTTCGATTTTCACGATGTGGTTCATGTCCTCACCGCCAAGATGCTGCACCGTCATCCCCATGTCTTCCCCGACGGGACTCTGGCCTCGCGACGCCAGGGTATCAGCGCCGCCGAGGTGGAAACCCGCCAGGTACATTCCCGCTGGGAGACCCTCAAGGCCGAGGAGCGCGATGCTCGCTCGGTGCTCGACAGCGCCCAGGCATCGGTACTCGACGACGTACCGCGAAACCTGCCGGCGCTTTCTCGTGCGGCCAAGCTGTCCAAGCGCGCCGCCCGGGTCGGCTTCGACTGGCCGGACACCCGAGGCGTGCTCGACAAGCTGCGCGAGGAACTCGGTGAGGTCGAGGAGGCGTTGGTCGCCGGGGATCGCGACCATGCCATGGAGGAGGTCGGTGACCTGCTGTTTGCCACGGTCAACCTGGCACGCAC
Organism: Halomonas sp. B23F22_20; assembly: GCF_043496985.1. Lineage (NCBI taxonomy): Bacteria > Pseudomonadati > Pseudomonadota > Gammaproteobacteria > Oceanospirillales > Halomonadaceae > Halomonas > Halomonas sp. B23F22_20. Next base: position 72,928 of record NZ_JBIEKH010000014.1, on the reverse strand, counting down.
CCTCGGGGCGGATCCCGAGCGCTGCCTGCGTGCCACCAATGGCAAGTTCGAGCGCCGCTTCCGCCAGGTGGAGGCCGCCCTGGCCGACGAGGGCGTGCCGCTGACTGAAGCGGGGCTCGATCGCATGGAGCGACACTGGCAGGCGGCCAAACGCCGAGACGTCCATTCCCCTGATCGGAAGGAGAACAACGCCAATGAGCCATGACCTGCATGAATCGCTGCGCGATAACGTCCGCATCCTCGGCGATAGCCTGGGGCGGACCATCGCCGATGACCTTGGTGAAGGCTTCGTCGATCGTATCGAGGCCATTCGCGGGCTCGCCAAGCAGGGTCGCCAGCGTGAGGAAGGCAGTCATCGTCAACTGATCGATTACCTGCGCGGGCTGCCGGACAATGAACTGCTGCCGGTGACCCGGGCCTTCAACCAGTTTCTCAACCTGGCCAATATCGCCGAGCAGCATTATCGGGCGCGCTTTCGCCGGGTCGAGGACTACAAGCCTGGCGCTCAGCCGGTACTCGGCGAACTGCTCCAGCGGGCCCGGGGCGAGGGCCATTCGCCGCGCAAGCTGGTCGAGACCCTTGCCAACATGCGCGTCGAGCTGGTGCTTACCGCTCACCCGACCGAGGTCATCCGCCGGACCCTGATCCAGAAGTACGATGCCATCGATGACTGCCTGACCACCATCGAGTCCTCCTCTGACTATCCGGAGCGTGCCGCCCGTGCCCGCGGTCGGCTCGAGGAACTGATCAGCCAGGCCTGGCACACCGACGAAATTCGCCACGAGCGCCCGACCCCGGTGGACGAGGCGAAGTGGGGCTTCGCGGTGATCGAGAATTCGCTGTGGCAGGCGGTGCCCGATTTCCATCGCGACCTGGACAACCTGCTGCTGGACACCGCCGGCGAGCGCCTGCCGCTGGACGCCGCGCCGATCCGTTTTGCCTCCTGGATGGGGGGCGATCGTGATGGTAACCCTAACGTCACCGCCAAGGTGACCCGCGAGGTGCTGCTGCTGGGCCGCTGGATGGCCGCCGATCTCTACCTGCGCGATCTCGAGCAGCTCAAGGCCGAGCTGTCGATGTGGAAGGCCAATAGCGCGCTCAAGGCCGAAGTCGGCGACGTCGCCGAACCGTACCGCGAGCTGATCAAGCGCCTGTTGAGCAAGGTCGAGGCCACCCGTGACTGGGCTCAGGCCCAGCTCGATGGCAAGAACTACGACGGCGGGCCGATCATCGAGACCCGTGACCAGCTGTATGCCCCGCTGCTGGCTTGCTACCGTTCGCTGTGCGACGTGGGGCTCGATACCATCGCCAACGGCGTGTTGCTCGACACCCTGCGCCGCGTCTCGGTGTTCGGAGTGACGCTCACCAAGCTCGATCTGCGCCAGGAGTCCGGTCGCCACGAACAGGTGCTGGAGGAACTCACCGACAGCCTGGGGCTCGGCCACTATCGCGACTGGGACGAGGAGCAGCGTCAGGAATTCCTGCTCTCCGAGCTGACCTCCCGCCGTCCGCTGATTCCGCGGCGCTGGGAGTGTTCCGCGGAGACCCGCGAGGTCATCGACACCTTTCGGGTGATCGGCTCCGAGCATGCCGAAGCGCTCGGGACCTACATCATCTCCATGGCCGGTCAGCCCTCGGACGTGCTGGCCGTGGCGCTGCTGATGAAAGAGGTGGGCGGCGACGCCATGCTGCCCATCGCCCCGCTGTTCGAGACCCTGGACGACCTCAATCGCGCCGGCGATGTCATCGATCGCCTGCTGGCGCTGCCGGGCTACCGAAAGCTGACCCGGGACGGCCAGGAAGTGATGATCGGCTATTCGGACTCCGCTAAGGACGCCGGCCAACTGGCGGCGGCCTGGGCGCAGTACCGTGCCCAGGAGGCGCTGGTCGAGGTGTGCAGCCGGCACGGCGTGGCCCTGACCCTGTTCCACGGACGGGGCGGTACCGTCGGCCGCGGCGGCGGCCCGGCCCACGCGGCCATCCTGTCCCAGCCCCCGGGCTCGGTGAACGGCAGCCTGCGGGTGACCGAGCAGGGCGAGATGATTCGCTTCAAGTTCGGCCAGCCCGACATCGCCCTGCGTTCCATGGAGATCTACGCCTGTGCGGTACTGGAAGCCTCGCTGCTGCCGCCGCCGACGCCCGAACCGGCCTGGCGCGAGGAGATGGATCGCCTCGCCGGGGTGGCCCACCAGGCCTACGTCGGCGTGGTGCGCGAGGATCCCGACTTCGTGCCCTATTTCCGCTCGATGACGCCCGAGACCGCGCTGGGTCGCTTGCCGCTCGGTTCGCGCCCGGCCAAGCGGCGCCAGGACGGTGGCGTCGAGACCCTACGGGCGATCCCCTGGATCTTCGCCTGGACCCAGACTCGGTTGATGTTGCCGGCCTGGCTGGGTAGCGGGGAGGCCTTCTCCCAACGCCTTCAGCAGGAAGGTGGCCTCGAGGTGCTGCGGGAAATGCGTGATCGTTGGCCGTTCTTCGGTACCTATCTGGACATGCTGGAGATGCTGCTGGCCAAGGCCGACGTCGACATCGCCGCCTACTATGAGCATCGGCTGGTGGACGAGCCGGCACTGCAGGCACTGGGCGAGCGGCTACGCGAGCGCTTTGGCCGGCTCAACGAAGCGGTGTTGACCATTCTCGACCAGCAAGAGCTGCTCGAGAGCACGCCGCTGATTCGCCAGGCCGTGGAGGTGCGCAACCCCTACATCGATCCGCTTCACGGGCTGCAGGCCGAGCTCTTGCAGCGAAACCGCGACGCCGATGGGGCGATCAGCGGAGACCTGTCGCGCGCGTTGATGGTGACCATGGCCGGCATTGCCGCTGGGCTGCGCAACACCGGCTAGGCCCGGGCTTCGCCCAGGAGCTGTAAGCTATAAGCGGTAAGCTTGAAGAGAAACACCCTCGGGGGAAGCCTCGGGGGTGTTTGCGATAGAGGGAGCGGGGATCTTGCTGCCTCGCACCTCGCACCTCGCACCTCGCACCTTATCCCTAGAACGGCACATGCACCGAGGCGGTGATCAGATTGAGGTGCGAAAGGGCCGGGTCGTCGACGCGTTCCACCTCCAGGCGGCTGACCCAGCTTGCGAAACTCAGTCGCGCGCCGAAACCATTGACGCGGGTGGTGCCGCCTTCTGGCAGGCCAGGATTGCCGCCGCTGGCCGCACGGCCTTGCCAACCCGCAAGCCCGGACTTTGCATAGAGGCCAAGGTGGCCGAGACGCACGCCGGCCAGCAAGCTGCCGCCAAGGCTGGTGGTATCGAGGAGGGTATCGCGCGCGGCGACGGAAACGGGGACGTCATCGCTTTCCCGGTAGCGTACTTCGGCGCCGATATCGAAGCGCGGCAGTCCCCTGGGAGAGAACCCGGCCGTCAGGCGGAACCCCGAGGTCACGCCATCGGGGCTCTCGACGTCGTCGCCCTGAAGACGCAGACCGTTGTCCAGCAGGGCGATATCGGTGGCATCACCGGTAAAGGCAGGAAGCTCGGCATCCGCGAGGGCCGATGAGGACACCACTAACGACGAGGGTAGTAGCAAGGCCAATAGAATGTGTCGCCATGCCGGGGAGATGTTCATGGATGCCGGGCCTTGAGAGGAGACGTCGGGTCGTAGGCTTCAATTTATTGAAGTTAGCAGGCGACACCGTCGTTTGCCAGACGCTAATGTCTCAATTCTTCATCGGCATTCTCTCTGCGAAGCGAGCATGCAGCGCCGACAGCGTCGGCGTGTCGAGATCATGATATCGCGCGGCATTGAGCAGCGGACCGAGAATGGCAGCATGCTCGGTGGGGCGCCCGGCCTGCACGTCCTGAAGCATCGAAGCGCGATTGTTGGCGGTGGCCGACACCACCGACCATACCTGCGATGACCAGCCATCCTCCGGTGCCGCGATGTCCTCGGCGGTCATGATCGCTGCCACCTCGGCGATCGCTGCGTCGACCATGGGCCGAAAAGGGCGGTCGCGCAGCTGACCGTTGCGAATCCGAAAGCGTGCCACCAGCGGATTGATGGCGGCGTTGACGGCGAGTTTGTGCCACAGCCGCACGCGGATATCGTCGACCGCGCAGGCGGCAAGTCCCGCTGCACTGAGCCGCGCCGCGATCCTCTTCGCCAGTTCGGTGTGGCGGCCGGCGAGATCGCCGATCACGGTCTGGCCCCGGCCGGCATGCACCACCCCAGCGTCGCCGTCGAGATATGCCCCCTCGGTGGTGCTGGCACATAGCACCGGGCCGGACCAGATGGCGCTGATCGATTCCTGTACGCCGTAGCCGTTCTGCCACAGCACCAGTGGCGTGTCCGGGGCGAGACGTGGCGCGATGGCCTGGAAGGCAGCCTCGGCGGCGTAGGCCTTGGTGGTCAGATGGACGACGCTGGCCCGTTCGGCAACGGCGTCGGGCAGCGTCGCCGCGGTGATGCTCTCGATATCGAGCGTTCGCGTCTCGCCGTTCAGCGCGGTGAGGGCCTGGCGGCGGGGAAGCTCGCGGCGGCCGATCAGCGTCACGCTGGCGTCGTTCGTCGCTGGCGTGGCGAGGTGCAGGGCCAGCAGTCGTCCCAGGGCGCCGGGTCCGAGAATCAGCGTGCTCATGAAGAAGAGCTCCGTCGGCGCCGGGGGCTGCTCGCGCCGGTCTTGCCGCCTTTCGCGGTCCCGCCGGTGCCGCCGCGTCGGCCGGTCGTCTTGCCGGCGCTCTTGTTCCCGCTCTTGCGTCCGGCTCCGCGGCGCGCCTTGCCGCCCGACTTGTTCGAGCGAGCCGCCGGCTCGGCACCCTGAGCATTGGCCAGGGCCTGACGCATGCGGTCGGCGTCGGCTCGGCCCAGCAGCTCGCGCAGGTCGTGCACCAGGGCATCGAGGAAGGGGGCCGGGGCGTCGCCGGCCTCGGCGATGGCGGAGAGTCGCTGCTCCCACAGGGCGGTGCGCTCCGGGCGGCCTACGGCCTCGGGTAGCGAAGCGATCAGGGCGTCACCCAGGCGAGTGGCGCGCAGCGCCTTGCCTTCGCGTACGAGATAGCCACGGGTTTCCAGGGTCTCGATGATACCGGCGCGGGTGGCTTCGGTACCCAGGCCGTCGGTGTCGCGCAGGGTGCGCCGCACTTCCTGATCGTTCACGTAGCGGGCGATGTTCATCATCGCCTTGATCAGGCTGGCGTCGGTGAAGGGCTCCGGCGGTCGGGTCTCGCGGTCTTCTACGCCGGCCTCTTCGACGCGGCATGCCTCGCCCTCTGTGAGCGGCGGCAGCGGCGGGGCCTCGTCGCGGGTGGTGAACAGCGGCTTCCAACCTGCTTCCAGCACTTCCTGGCCGCGTGCGCGGAACAGCTCGCCGGCGATCGTGAACTCGGCCTTCATCTCGCGAGTGGCGAGCGCAGGGTAGAACTGGGCCAGCACGTTGCGCGCGATCAGCCGGAAGACGTCGGCTTCCTGGCGCGACAGCTTCGCCGGATCGGCGGTCTTGCCGGTGGGGGCAAGCGCATGGTGAGCGCCGACCTTCTTGTCGTTCCAGGCCTTGGAGCGCTTGGCGAAGTCGGCGCCGGCCAGCCAGCTGCGCAGTGTGTCGTCGCCGGCACAGGCGCCTTGCAGGGTACGTCGGGCGCCGGACCAGTGCTCCTCGGGCAGGTAGCGGCAGTCCGAGCGCGGATAGGTGATCAGCTGGTGGCGCTCATAGAGGCGTTGGCAGATGTCGAGCACCGCCTTGGCCGAGAGGCCGTGGCGGCGTGCTGCATCGACCTGCAGCGCCGACAGCGAGTAGGGCAGGGGCGCGGCCTGGCGCTTGTCGCGGCGCTCGAGCTTGGTCAATCGGCCCTCGGCGCCGGGCAGGCGCTCGGCCAGGGCGGCCGCCGGGGGGCGCTCGAGCAGCCGTCCCTGGTCGTCCAGCGGATGTCCCTCGCCGGGGGCCCACCAGGCTCGCAGCCGACCGCGGGCGACGGCGAGATCGGCCCACAGCACGTAGAAGGGCTTGGGCTCGAAGTGGCGGATCTCGGCATCGCGGCGCACCACCAGGCCCAGTACCGGGGTCTGCACCCGGCCCACCGACAGCACGCCGTCGTGGCCGGCCTGGCGGCCGACCAGCGTCCAGGCGCGAGTCAGGTTGATGCCATACAGCCAGTCGGCCCGGGAGCGGGCCTGCGCGGCGCGGTAGAGCGGCGCGTAGCGGGCGTTGTCCTCCAGCCGCGAGAGCGCCCGCTTGACCGCCGGGGCGTTGAGGTCGCTGACCAGCAGCCGCGACACCGGCCCCTTCCAGCCCAGGTGTTCGATTACCTCCTGCACCAGCAGCTGGCCCTCACGGTCCGGGTCTCCGGCATGGACGACCTCGCCGGCCTGCTTGAGCAGGCGGCGGATCACCGCGATCTGGCCCCTGGCCTTGGGTCGTGGTGCGAGCTTCCAGCGATCGGGCAGGATCGGCAGGGTATCGAGGCGCCAGCGTTTGAGGTCCGGGTCGTAGGCCTCTGGCGGGGCCTGCTCCAGCAGGTGGCCGAGGCACCAGGTGACCGTGGTGTCGCCGGCCACCAGGGCGCCGTCCTCGCGGCGGGCGGCGGCGGGCAGGGCATCGGCGATGGCCCGGGCCAGGCTGGGTTTCTCGGCGATGATCAGGCGCATGGGACCTCGTTGGCGACGTTCGGCACATGGGAATTCTTACAGTATTTCACTCGGGTCGCCAGGGGTAAGATGGGGAACTGCTGTACAATACTTGTCACACTTTATCGGAGAGCCAAGGCCCATGCGCGAACGCGGTCGTACACGACGCCTGCTGGGGCTGGGGACCCGCACCGGGGGTGCCATGCTGCGCACCCGCCTGGGTGGGCAAGCGAACTGGCGCGCCCTCGGCGAGGCGCTGTTCGAAGGGCTTGCCGAGCTCAAGGGGCCGGCCATGAAACTGGCCCAGATCATGGCTCAGTGGGACGACCTGCTACCCCCGGAGCTGGCCGACGAACTGGCCCGCCTGCAGCGCCAGGCCACGCCGATGCCCTGGGAGGACATTCGGCGGACCCTGTGCGACCAGTATGGTGAGCTCGAAGCCTTATTCATCGAGGTCGAGACCGAGCCCTTCGCCAGCGCCTCCATGGGCCAGGTGCATCGGGCGGTGACCCGCGACGGCGAGACGGTGGTGCTCAAGGTGCAGTACCCGGGCCTTGACGAGGTGCTGGAAAGCGATCTCATCCAACTGCGTCGGCTGATGCGTCTGGGGCGCTGGTTCAATGTGCCTCAGGCACGCCTCGAGGCGCTGTTCGAGGAGCTCGCCGCCAGCCTGCGCGGCGAGCTCGACTACCGGGCCGAGGCCAGTGCCCTGACGCGCTATCGGGCGCGCTATGCGCACCTCGAAGGGCTGGTGATTCCCGAGCCGCTACCGGCACTGTGCGGCCAACGAGTGCTGGCCATGCGCCACGTGGCGGGTACTCCGCTGCGCGAACTGGAGGGTGCCGATGACGCCGTGCGCCAGCGCCTTGCCACTACGCTGGCCGACTGGCTGACCGAAGAGCTGTTCACCCATGGCGAACTGCACGCCGACCCTCATGCCGGCAATTTTGCCGCCGACGCGGCCGGTCGGCTGGTGATCTATGATCTGGGAGCGGTCATCACGGTGCCCCACGAGCGCCTGGCGGCGATGATGCGGCTGCTCGAGGCGACCCTGGATGCCGACCCCCTGGCGATGGACGCCGCCATGCTTGCGCTGGGCGGTCGCCAGGGCGAGGGGGCGCCTCTGTCGCTCTATCGTGAGGCCGCCGAGGCGGTGGCGCCGCTCTTCGCTCCCGGCCCCCAGGACTTCGGCGACGTACGCGTGCACCGCCGGCTGCGCGAGCTGAGCCCCCGGGTCTGGGCGGCCATGGACCGCCTGCAGCCCCCGGCGGATACCCTGCTGCTGTCGCGAACCCTCAACGGCCACTACTGGAACCTGGTGCGCCTCGGTGCGCGTCTGGACATGTCGGCGCGGGTGCGGCCGCTGCTCGCTCGGGCTTTGCGGTAAGCGGCTGCCAGCCCGTCGCTTGGCTGGTAGACTGTGCGATTTTTCGGCAGTGGAGACGGCAATGCTGGCGGTATGGGTAGAACAGCTGCTGGGGTTCGCCTCGGGCGCCCTCAAGGCGATTCGCGAAGACGAGCGTTATCCGACGCTGATGGCCTGGGCACGTGAGGAGGGACCCAAGCTGACCGGAGATCCGGCCCTGGCCCAGGCGCTGGCGCCGGAGCTGTGGTCGCAGACCCCGCTGGCACGTTTGGATTTCGCCTGCGAGGCCCTGGCTCGCCCGGGGCGCAATGAGCCCTGCTGGTGTGATTCCGGGCGCAAGACCAAGCACTGCTGTGGGGCCGTCACCCTGCCGGGCGAGGTGCCGGGCCACCTGATGTGGATGCTGTCGCTGCGCGACTGGAAGGGTGAGACCCTCAAGGCCGCGCTGGCCAGCGGGCGGGCACCGGCCCAGGCGCTGCTCGAGGCCGGACTGATCGCCGCCGAGTCCGGCCAGCGCGGTCGCGCCCAGCAGATCCTCGAATCGCTGTTCGAGACCGCCGACTGGGCGCGTCTGCCGGAGCAGGCCGAACCCGCTTTCGAGATCCTGGTCGACCTCTATCAGGAGCGAGGTTTCCACCGCAAGCGTGAGGCACTGCTCGACGCCGTGCTCGATCGCGGCCCTCTGTTCCTGCGCGGCGTCGCCCTGGAGCGGCTGTGCCTGCTGCATCTCGACAACGACGACCTGGACAGCGCCCGGGCCGCCTTCGTGCGCGCCCAGCAGGCGCTGCCCGATTCGCCGACCCTGGCCTACATCGAGGCTATGCTGCTGCTCCATGAGGGCCACGAGGAAGAGGCCCGGGAGCGCTCGCGGTTCTGGTTTCGTCGGCTCTCTCGCCAGGGCGACCTCGATCCCGACCAGCTGCAGTTCCTCGCCGACCTGGCCGACAATCCCGGGGCAACGCTGGCCGAGCAGTTGCTCAACGCCGAGGAGGACCTGGCAGAGCCGCTGGTCGCCTTCCAGGCGCTGCTCGAGTCGCTGCCCACGGCGCCATGCCTGGACCTGCGCGTAGAGGAGGGCCAGCTTGCCTACCATCGTAGTGCCCGGGAGGACACCCTTTATGCGGCCTTCCGCGCCGTGTTCCCGGCCGAGGTCGAGAACGAGGCGCCGCTCGGCTTCGATGCCGACCCCTGGTCGGCGGCCGGTGAATGGTTGCCGGAGCTGTGTGCTCATCCGGAGTGGCTGGATTCCCCGGCGGTGATGCAGTCCCTGTCGCTGGCCATGACCAGTCGCTTCGGCAGCCTGCCCTGGATGGCGCCGAGCCTGTTCGAGCCGCTGGCCGGTCGTCTGGAGCGCTGGCTCGATCAGGCTCGGCAGCTGGGGCAGGCGTCGCTGACCTGGGAAGTGGCCGACAACGCCGTGTTGCTGCGCACGGGGCTGGCGTTGGTGGTGGGCATGGAACGCGGCGCCCGGCAGCGTTCACGGCGGCTCGCCGAGCGGCTGCTCGAGCTGGATGATCGCGACAGCCTGGGACTGCGCGAGCTGGTGCTTGACCAGCTGCTGCGCGAAGGACGCGACGCCGAGGCCTTGGCGCTCAGCGAGTCCGCGCTGTCCTCGCCGTCCGAAGAAGAGGGCCTGCTGGGACTGTTGATGGGCCGGGTGCTGGCGCTTTATCGGCTGGAGCGCGGCGATGAAGCCGCCGAAGCCCTGCGCGAAGCGCACCGCCACAACTCTCATGCGCCGGCGCTGCTGTGTGCCGACAACCCGCGTCCGGCGGGGAGCGCTGACAGTGCCTCGGCGCCCGGCTCGCGGGCCGAGGCCTGGCAATACCGTACCTTGATGCGCGACCAGTGGCGGACCACCCCGGGCGCACTAGAGTGGCTGGCTGCTCGCCTGGACGCCTGACTCGGCGATCCCCGACGAGCGGCCGTGTCTCCTCGGCGTCGGTCGCGTCAGGTCGCGTCGGGCGTCGCCACCAGGCGGCGGTCGCGGCTGACCCAGATCGCCAGGGCGATGGCCGGCAGGCCCAGCAGCGAGGCCAGCAGGAAGAAGTCGGCGTAGCCCTGGGCCTCCACGACCAGGCCGCCGAAGCCGCTGAGGAACTTGCCTGGCAGGGTCATCAGCGACGAGAACAGCGCGTACTGGGTGGCGGTGTATGCCCTAGATGTGAGACTGGAGAGAAAGGCGATAAACACCGCGCTGGCCAGGCCGTTGGAGAGATTGTCACCGACGATGGTCACCACCAGCATCGGCAGGCTGTCGCCGACCAGCGAGAGGCCCACGAACAGCAGATTGGTCAGGGCCGTGGCGGTGGCGCCGAGTATCAGGATCGGGCCCACGCCATATCGGGCCACCAGCAGGCCGCCTAGCAGGCCGCCGCCGATGCTCATGGCGATGCCGAAGACGTTGGTCACGTTGGCGATGGCGGCCAGGCTGAAACCCAGGTCGATGTATAGCGGATTGGCCATCGAGGCCATGGCCAGGTCGCTGATCCGGAACACCGCCACGAAGGCCAATAGTGCCAGCGCCTTGAGCCCGTGGCGGGCGAAGAAGTCGGTGAACGGGCAGACCACCGCACCGATCACCCAGGCACCCAGGCGGCGCAGCCAGGTCGGTTGGCCGCGGCTGGCGCGCAGGAAGGCGCGCACCCGTGGCTCGTGAATCAGCTGGGTGGACAGAGCCAGACGCTCGGGCTCGGGACGCGCCAGTACCGTGATCATGCCCACCGTCACCAGGGCGGCCATGGCGAGGTAGGCGGCGTGCCAGGAGACCAGCGAGGCGACATAGAGGGCGCCGGCGCCGGCGGCGATCAGCCCGCCGCGATAGCCGATGATGTAGGTGGAGGCCATGGCCGCCTGCAGATCTTCCGGCGCGGATTCGATGCGAAAGGCATCGATGGCGATGTCCTGAGTCGCCGAGCCGAAGGCCACCAGCAAGGCGAAAGCGGCGACCAGCGGCAGATGGTCCAGCGGATCGAGGCTTGCCAGGCCCACCAGGCCGGCGGCGATCATGGCCTGGGCCAGCAGCATCCAGCTACGGCGCTGACCGAGTGCCCGGGTCAGCACGGGCAGCGCCAGGCGATCGACCACCGGCGCCCAGAAGAACTTGATCGAGTAGAGAATGCCGATCCAGGCGAAGAAGCCGATCGCCGCCACCTCGACGCCATCGCTGCGCAGCCAGGCCGAGAGCGTCGAGAACACCAGCAGGAAGGGTAGGCCCGCCGAGAAGCCCAGAAACAGCATGGTCAATACCGAGGCCTGCCGGTAGACCGATAGGGCATCGCGCCAGCTGCGCTGCGCGGTTGGGGTCGGCATGGTGAGGCTCTCCTTGCTTCATGTCAGGTCACGTACTGGGGTATCGATGCTAAGATGGCGGCCTCAACCGGGGCTCGCATCGCGGGCGGCACGCGCCGCCGATTGTTGCAGAGCCCCGGCGCCGACACCAGCCAGATGCGACTGACAACGACATGAGTGACGACGACATTCGCCAGGATGACGCCGAGGATGCGGTGCCCCGCTGGTACGCCATCCAGTGCAAGGGCGGCGAGTCCTTTCGCGCTGCCGAGCACCTGGGCAATCAGGGCTACGAGATCTTCCATCCGGTGCTCGAGGTCCAGAAGAAGCGCCGCGGTAAACTCGAGTGGGTGAGCGAGCCGCTCTTCCCTTACTACCTGTTCATTCGCCTCGACCGCCTGGTCAGCAACTGGCGACCAATCCGTTCGACGCGTGGCGTGCTCAAGCTCGTTACCTTCGGCGGCGGAATGCCGGTGCCGGTCGGCGACGCTTTGGTGGCGACCCTGCGCCAGCACGCCCAGCGTGACCAGGACGATACGGGCCATGTCTATTTTCGCGCCGGCGAGGCAGTAGAGATCACCGAGGGGCCCTTCAAGGACCTTCAGGCGATCTTCTCCAGCCACAAGGGCGAGGAACGTGCCATCGTGCTGCTCAACATGCTGCACCAGCAGCAGCGCCTGGAGATGCCCGTTACCCAGCTGCGTCGTCGCGACTGACCGCGCCTCGTTCATGCATCCGATCCGCGAGTTCGCAGAACCCGAGCGCGTTGTTTCGATGCCGAACCCATTTCCTGTCCCGGAGAACGCCCATGACCATTGCCCCCCAGCGGGTCGTCAGCCTGCACTACGTGCTCAGTGACGAGGACGGCCAGGTCCTCGACGACTCCCGTTCCCGTCAGACGCCGCTCGAGTACCTGCACGGCCATGACAACCTCATGGCGGGTCTCGAGCGTGCCCTGGCGGGCCGTGAGGCCGGCGCCGAGCTCGGTGTGACCCTGGCGCCTGGCGAGGCTTACGGCCTGCGCGACGAGGCGCTGGTGCGTGAGGTCGGCCGCGACGCCTTCCCGGTGCCGGACCTGGCTCCCGGCATGCGCTTTCAGACCCCGGGTGACGATGGCCCCGAGATCGTCACCGTGCTCGAGGTGCGCGACGACAGCGTAGTGATCGACACCAACCATCCGCTGGCCGGCCGGACCCTGCACTATCGGCTGGAAGTGCTCGAGGTGCGCGAGGCTACCCGCGCCGAGCTCGCCAAGGGGCATCCCCTGCCTCCGGGGACCACGCCGGATCAGGTGGAAGACAAGAAGATGGTCTGAGCCTGGCGGCTCGAGAGCGCTGGCCGTGTCGTTCCTCGGCGCGGCCCTTATCATCTCTATTCCTCTCCCGGCCAGTTTCTCTACTGGTCGGTTTCCTACCCTCCTTGCCTTCCTGCTCTTCTACACGAGGCAGCACCGTTTCCAGGACCGATGATCTTCCATCAGCAGCGTCGCTGGAGCGTGAAACTGACCTGGATCAAGCCTAGACGGCCGGCATGTTCACAGCGGGTGGTGCACTTGACGCAGATCAGCGTATCGCCCGGGGCGTACCGCTAGAGTGAAGCCATCACATCGCGACGGGAGGCAAGCGCCATGTACTGGGATGACGCCGTGATCTTCGGGCTTGCCACCGTCGGCATGATGATCGCCTTCATGGGCGGCTGGATTGCCTTCGTCATCCGCGACCACCATCGTCGCAATAGGAAGCGCTGATCCACCGTTCCACAGTCGTCAGGGGAGGGGGGGGCTACCCCCCACTGGGCCGATCCTTCGGGATCGGCTTTTTTTTTCGTGGCGCCAGATACGCGGTCAGCGATCGGCGGTCAGGCGACGCGGAAGTGCCGGATCGGAGGGGGTCCAGCGAGTCGCCAGGGCGTGCATCACCCGCTCGGGGTATCGGGTTTCGCCTAGGCTGCCGTGGTAGCGGGCCAGCGCTCGGGTCAGATCGCCGTTTTCCACTGCCAGGTAGTGGGCCAGGATGGTGCAGCCATAGCGCAGGTTGCGCCCGGGATCCTTCAGGTCGTCGGCAGGCAGCCCCAACTCGCGGATCCAGAATGGCATGATCTGCATCAGGCCGACGGCGCCTGCGGAGGACACCGCGTCGGCGCGGAAGGCGCTCTCTATCTGGATCACTGCCAGCACCAGCTCGGGTGCCAGGCCGGCCAGCCGGGCTTCCTGGTGAACGCGGGCCAGCAGGGCCCGGCGTCGCGCCCGGTCGGGCACGAAGCGGGCCAGGCGCGGTGCCATGTCGTCGAGCCATTGGCGGGCCGCCCATACCGCAGCTGGCGCGAGAGGTGCCTGACGTGCGGCGGCGAGGGTCGGACGCAGGGTCGCAGGCGGGGGCGTCGCCTCCTCGGTCGTTGCCTGGGCCCAAGGCGAGGGAAGGGCGAGGGCCTCGAGGAAGTCGACCGCTTCCCGGGCGGGAAGCGGCGTCGTCAGGCCCAGGCCGCCGACCGCCAGCAGCATGGCGGCCGGGAGCCGGAGCTTATTGGACCTCGATTCGCTCGCGCAGGAACGCGAGGATGTCCCCGGCGGGGACCATGGTGGCCTCGCTGTCACGGCGTCCCTTGTATTCCAGCTCTTCCTTGTCCAGACCTCGATCGCCGACCACCAGGCGATGGGGAATGCCCATCAGCTCCTGGTCGGCGAAGCGCACGCCCGGGCGCAGATCGCGGTCGTCGAGCAATACGTCGAAGCCGGCGGCGCGGAGCTCCTGATAGAGGCGCTCGCTCTCTTCGCGTACCCGCTGCGACTTGTGGGCGTTCATCGGCACCACGGCGATGTGGAAGGGCGCGATGGCGTCCGGCCAGATGATGCCGCCGTCGTCGTGGTTCTGCTCGATGGCGGCGGCCACCACGCGTGTCACCCCGATACCATAGCAGCCCATCCACGGGTGCGCGGCCTTGCCGTTGGCGTCGAGCACGGTGGCATTCATCGCCTCGCTGTACTTCTGGCCCAGCTGGAAGACGTGGCCGACCTCGATGCCGCGCTTGATCGACAGGGTGCCATGGCCGTCCGGGGAGGGATCGCCTTCGACCACGTTGCGCAGGTCGGCGACCTGGGGCAGCGGCAGGTCGCGCTCCCAGTTGATGCCGAAATAGTGTTTGCCGTCGATATTGGCGCCGGCACCGAAGTCGCTCATCATCGCCACGCTGCGATCGATGATGACCGGCATGTCGAGGTTGACCGGGCCCAGGGAGCCGGGGCCTGCACCCGCCGCCGCGCGGATTTCCTCTTCGGTGGCCATGGTCAGGGGGCTCGCCACCTCGGGCAGGTTCTCGGCCTTGACCTCGTTGAGCTCGTGGTCGCCGCGCACCAGCAGTGCGATCAGCCCGCCTTCCGTGGCGCGCACCATCAGCGTCTTGATGGTCTTCTCGATCGGCAGGCCATGCTGCTCGACCAGCGCGGCGATGGTCTTGGCGTCAGGGGTGTCGACCAGGCGCAGCTCCTCGCTCGGCGCGGCTCGCTCGCCCTGGGGCGCCAGTGCCTCGGCCTTTTCCATGTTGGCGGCGTAGTCGGACTCGGTGGAGAACACGATGTCGTCCTCGCCGGAGTCTGCCAGCACGTGGAACTCGTGGGAGCCGGTGCCACCGATGGAACCGTTATCGGCGATCACCGGGCGGAAGTCGAGCCCCAGGCGGGTGAAGATGCGTACGTAGGCGTCATACATCACCTGGTAGGTGTCCATCAGCGAGGCTTCGTCGATGTGGAAGGAGTAGGCATCCTTCATGATGAACTCGCGGGAGCGCATCACCCCGAAGCGCGGGCGGATCTCATCGCGGAACTTGGTCTGGATCTGATAGAAGTTCGACGGCAGCTGCTTGTAGCTGGCGATCTCCTTGCGTACCAGGTCGGTGATCACCTCCTCGTGGGTCGGGCCGACGCAGTAGTCGCGATCGTGGCGATCCTTGAGGCGCAGCAGCTCGGGGCCATACTGCTCCCAGCGGCCGGATTCCTGCCACAGCTCGGCGGGTTGCACGGCGGGCATCAGCACTTCCTGGGCGCCGGCGCGATCCATCTCCTCGCGGACGATGCGTTCCACCTTGCGCAGGGTCTTCAGGCCCAGCGGCAGCCAGGTATAGAGCCCTGAGGTCAGGCGGCGGATCATCCCCGCGCGCAGCATCAGCTGGTGGCTGACCACCTCGGCGTCGGCGGGAGTTTCCTTGAGGGTGGAGATCAACAGTTGCGTGGCGCGCATGGGTCCGGGGTGTCCTCGAAAGCGTCTGTCAGGGAGGGGCGGTCGGGCCGCCTGGATATGAACGACATTGTACGATCAAGCGCCAGTGGCGGCAAAAGCGACGCTCGGCGGCGGCGTGACTACGCCTTTGGTCGAAGGTGGGCGGCTATGTGTAGCTGGCAATCTATTAGCGTGAAATGATTAAGGCAGGCCGCCGGGCGCTTCCGACGGTTCCTTTCCCACCGACGAGGAGATTGCAGGCGTGTACGACAACGATCGCATCCAGCAGCGCTGCCGCTGGCCGCAATGGCATGACAGGCTCCATTCGGCCGAACAGGCCGCGGCGCTGATCGAGGATGGCATGACGGTCGGGATGAGTGGCTTCACCCGGGCCGGCGAGGCCAAGGCGGTGCCGCTGGCGCTGGCCGAGCGGGCCGCCCGCGATCCGCTGTCGATCACCCTGATGACCGGGGCGTCGCTCGGCAACGACCTGGACCGCCTGCTCACCGAGGCCAACGTGCTGGCGCGGCGGATGCCGTTCCAGGTGGACACCACCCTGCGCCGGGCGATCAACGACGGCCGGGTGATGTTCATGGATCAGCATCTTTCCGAGACGGTCGAGCTGTTGCGCAACCATCAGCTCGCCGATCTGGACGTAGCGGTGGTCGAGGCCTGCGCGATCACCGAGGACGGCGGCATCGTGCCGACCACCTCGGTGGGCAACTCGGCCAGCTACGCGCTGCTGGCCGACAAGGTGATCGTCGAGCTCAACCTGGCCGCGCCCGCCGAGCTCGAGGGCATGCACGACATCTTCGTGCCGGCCATGCGCCCGACGCGCCCGCCGATTCCGGTGGTGGCGCCGGAATCGCGCATCGGCACCACGGCCATCCCCGTCGACCCGGCGCGGATCGCCGCCATCGTGGTCACCGAGGGAAAGGACAGCCCCTCCACCGTGCTGCCGCCGGACGCCGATACCGCGCGCATCGCCGAGCACCTGATCGGCTTCTTCGCCGATGAGGTCGAGGCCGGGCGCCTGACGTCGTCGCTGCTGCCGCTGCAGGCCGGCATCGGCAGCATGGCCAACGCGGTGATGTGCGGCTTGGCCGAGGGCCCCTTTGAGCACCTGACCATGTACTCCGAGGTGCTCCAGGATTCCACCTTCGACCTGCTGGACGCCGGCAAGCTCGATTTTGCCTCCGGCTGCTCGATCACCCTCTCAGAGGCCTGCGGCGAGCGCGTCTGGCCGCGCTTGGCCGAGTACCGTGACCGTCTGGTGCTGCGGCCCCAGGAGCTCTCCAATCATCCGGGCATCGTGCGCCGGCTCGGGGTGATCGCCGTCAACACCGCGCTGGAGGCTGACATCTACGGCAACGTCAACTCCACTCACGTGAACGGCTCGAAGATGATGAACGGCATCGGCGGTTCCGGAGACTTTGCCCGCAACGCCCAACTGTCGGTGTTCGTCACCAAGTCGGTGGCCAAGGGCGGGGACCTGTCGAGCTTCGTGCCCTTCGCCAGCCACGTCGACCACACCGAGCACGACGTCGATATTCTGGTCTCCGAGCATGGCCTGGCCGACCTGAGGGGGCTGGCGCCGCGGGAGCGCGCCGAGGTGATCATCGAGCGCTGCGCCGATCCGCGCTATCGCCCAGCGCTGCGGGACTACTTCGCCAGGGCCTGCGAGCGTGGCGGCCACACGCCGCACTGCCTTGAATCGGCGCTGTCCTGGCATCTGGCCGCCCAGCGCGACGGCCATATGCGTTCGCTGATCGAGCAGGTCGAGCCGCGTTCGGCCTGACGCCGCGCGAAAACCCCGCCTTCCGGGCGGCGTCAGCCCGACGCCGTCTCCTCATTCAACGCCTGCCGACGCTCCCGGCGGGCGTTGCTCATGTAGATCAGCCACAGGGCGCCGGCCAGCAGCGCCACCGCCGCCAGGCGCGAGGCGTCGAAGGGCAGGCGGTCGTTGTGCAGCCAGCCGAAGTGGTCGATCAACAGGCTCATCAGCAGCTGGCCGGAAATCACCGCCACGGTGGCGGCGGCGGTGCCTACCCGCGGCACCGCGAAGACGATGGCCAGCATGTAGACCACGCCGAACAGCGCGCCGGTAAGCTGCCACTTGGGCACGCTGAACAGCGTCGCCTCATGGGGCGGCTCGAAGAAGAACATCAGCAGGAAGGTCACCACGGCGCCCATGACGAAGGTCAGCCAGGCGCTCGGCAGCACGCCGACGGTGGCGCCGAGGCGGCCGTTCACGGACGACTGGGCGGCCAGCACGGCGCCGCCGGCGAGCAGCAGGGGAAAGATCAGGGTCAGCAGCATGTCGGGTCTCCTCAGTGGATGAGCCAAAGGGCGGCGAGAATCAGCACCAGGGCGCCGACCCGATAGCCGTCGATGGCGCGGCGTTCGCTGCCCAGCCAGCCGAAGTGGTCGATGACGAGGCTGGCGCCGACCTGGCCGAAGAGGATGCCGACCATGGTGATGCCGACGCCCACCAGCGGGGTGGTGACGGTCAGCACCACCACGTAGATCGGCCCCAGCAGGCCGCCGATCAGCTGCCAGCGCGGCTGGCGGAACAGCGTGCCCAGCGAGACGCCACGGCTGAACACCATGGCCAGCGAGAGCAGCAGGCCGCCGACCATGAAGATCGACAGCGTCGCCGAGAGATGGCCGACCTGTTCGCCGAGCGGGCCGAGCAGGCCGGCTTCCACCGACAGGCCCATGCCGACGCAGAGCACAAGTAGCAGTATTGCGAGGGGTGGCATGTTCGCCTCCGTGATGGGGAAGGCGACCTACCCTACTTATGTGCTCTAATGGGAACAATCCGGCGATCTGACAAAGGTTCTTTGCTAAATGGACAATGATGTTCAGCTGCTGTCGCTGCGCCTCTTCGCCCGGGTGGCCCAGGGCGGCAGCTTCACCGAGGCGGCGCGGGCCTTCGAGCTGCCGCCGTCGTCGGTCTCGCGGCGCATCGCCGCCCTCGAGCGCGCTCTCGGGCAGCGCCTGCTGTATCGCCATTCACGGGCGGTGCGGCTCACCGAGGCCGGGCAGCGCTATCTGGAGCAGGTGAGCGAGGCGCTGGCGCTCTTGGACGGTGCCGCCGAGGAGGTGGCGGGGGCGACCCGCTCGCCCCGCGGCGTGCTGCGCATCAATGCGCCGGTAGCCTTCGGTCGCCGGCACATTGCCCCCTGGCTGGAGGGCTTCCAGTCGCGCTATCCCGAGCTCGAGGTGGAGCTGACGCTGACCGACGCCCTGGTCGATCCGGTACAGGAGGGCGCCGATCTGGTGGTTCGCATCGGCGCGCTGGAGGACTCCAGCCTGGTGGCCCGGGAGCTGGCCCCGCAGCATTTCACCATCGCCGCCTCGCCGGGCTATCTGGCGCGCCACGGCCGGCCCGAGCACCCGGACGATCTGCTCCACCACAACTGTCTGATCTACAAGGGAACCCGGGGGCGGGAAGCGTGGTATGTGCGGCCCGATGACCGGGAGGCGTTCCGATCCGTCGAGGTCCACGGCAACCTGCGCAGCAACAACGCCGAGAGCCTCTGCGAGGCGGCGTGTCAGGGTCAGGGGCTGGTGCTGTTCCCCACCTGGCTGCTGCAGCAGGCGCTGGAGCGCGGAGCGCTGGTGCCGGTGATGCGCGACTGGCAGGTCGCCAATCGGCCGCGGCTCGATGCCATCCACCTGATCTTTCCGGAGCACCGGCTGCGCTCCTCCAAGGTTGCTGCCTTCGTCGACGACCTGATGTCGCGGCGCGAGCGGCTGTCGCCGCGCCTCGAGGCGGGCGGATGAGTCGCTAGGTGAGCGATTCGTGGGCAACGCCTGCTGCCAGGCAGGCGTCCTGGAGAGACCAGTCGGCGTGGTTGTTGACCTGGCCGTGGTTGCGCAGGGCGCGGATCGCGGCCAGATCGAGGCGGGCCAGCTGCCAGCCGGGCGTGGCGTCCCGGGCCTGGGTCAGCACGCCGTCGGGCGGGAAGCCATGGTCGCAGGGCGTGTAGACGCCGGCCCGGCCGATGTTGATGTCCACCGCCGGTGACCACAGCGCCTCGCCCACCGTCGGCGAGTGCACGACCGCCACCTGCTGCTCGATGGCGCGGGCCTGGGCGCTGAGCCGTACCCGCTGGAAGCCGGCCTCGGTGTCGGTGCAGCTCGGCACCAGCAAGAGATCTGCGCCGGCGTCCACCAGCGCCCGGGCCAGCAGCGGAAACTCGCTGTCATAGCAGATCAGCACGCCCAGCCGCCCGGCCGGGGTGTCGAAGACCCTGAGGCCTTGGCCGGCATCCACGCCCCATTCGTCGTTCTCGAAGCGCGTCATCACTTGCTTGTCCTGGAAGCTCAGATCGCCGTCCGGGCCGCACAGCCAGGCGCGATTGACGAAGCGGCCGTCGTCGAGCCGCCAGGGCAGCGAGGGGGCGAGCAGGGTCACGCCATGCTCGCGGGCCAGCGCGCGCCAGGTCTCGACGAAGGCGTCGCGCCAGGGCTGCAGGCCGTGCAGCTGGGCCGCCAGGTCGCCCTGCTCTGAGGCGGGCAGCAGCGAGGCCAGCTCCATGGCGCCGTATTCGGGGAACACCAGCAGCTCGGCGCCCCGGCTCGCGGCATTCTGCACCCAGCGCGCCGCCTTGCCCTGGAAGTCGCCAAAGCTGGCGAACGCCTCGATGGGATACTGGGCGGTCGCCACGGTCACCGTCGGCCGGCCGCTCGCGTTCATGAATCCAGGGCCTTGAGCCAGAAGATCATCGGCTTGGCGGTCTCCTCGTCCGCATCGATGTCCTTCCAGGCGAAGGAGGTCGAGAGCGACGGTGTGCGGCGATAGCCCCAGGCGTTCCAGAAGTCGTGCAGTGGCCGGTAGTCGTCGGGCTTGAGCGGATGGTCGACCGGGCGTTCCACGGCGCAGAAGGCCGCATGACCGAAGCCCTCGCTCTCGGCGTGACTCTCGCGGGCTTCCATGAAGGCCTTGCCGATGCCGCGGCCGCGGTATTCGGGCAGCAGCACCGACTCGCCGTAGTAGAAGACGCCTTCGGGGCGGTAGCCGGCGGCCTCGAAGGGTGCGCGGAAGTCCTCGACCTCGTCGTCCAGCGGCTGGCCGGTGGCCGCGCCGACCAGGGTATCGCCGTCGAAGGCCAGCACGAAGAAGCTTTCCGGGTTGGCGGCGTAGCGCTCGAGGTAGCTGGCTTCGTAGGCTTCGTCGCCGTCGTAGAGATAGGGGAAGTCTCGGAAGACCCGGATGCGCAGTTGGGCCAGGGCCGGCAGGTGCGGGGCGATGTCGCGTCCCCGGCAGATGGATAGAGTCGGGTTCGCCATGGGTATGCTCCAGGGAGGGATTTGTTATTGGGTCGCGGCACCTTAGCAGATGCGCCCGGGGCGAAGCAGTGCGGCGACGACGCCAGCGGTGCCAAGGGCGACATGGCTCATGCACCGCTGCCCGCGGCGCGCCAGCGGCCGACGGCCAGCGCCACCAGCCCGGCCACGAGGCCCCAGAAGGCCGCTCCGATGCCGCCCAGCGCAATGCCCGAGGCGGTGACCAGGAAGGTGAGTAGGGCGGCGTCGCGCTGGGCGGCATCGTCCAGGGCGTCGGCCAGCGATGCGCCGAGGGTCGGCAGCAGCGCCAGGCCGGCGATGGCCACCACCAGTTCGCCGGGCAGGGCCGCGAACAGCGAGCTCACGGTGGCGCCGAAGAGCCCCAGCAGCAGATAGAAGCCGCCCGCCGCGACCCCGGCAGCGTAGCGTCGCCGTGGGTCGTGATGCGCCTCCGAGCCTTGGCAGACTGCGGCGCTGATCGCCGCCAGATTGAGGGCGAAGCCGCCGAAGGGCGCGAGCGCGAGGCCGGCAAGCCCGGTGCCGCCGACCAGCGGCGAGATCGGCGGTTGGTAGCCGGCGGCACGCAGGGCGGCCACTCCGGGCAGGTTCTGGGAGGCCATGGTGACCACGAACAGCGGAATGCCGACGCCGATCAGGGTGCCTAGCTCGAAGTTCGGCGCCGTATAGGCCGGCACCGCCAGCGCCGGGGTGATGGCTCCCAGATCCAGCAGGCCCTGGGCCTGGGCCACCAGGCAGCCCGCGGCCAGCACCAGCGGGATGGCATAGCGCGGCCACAGCCGCTTGGCGACCAGGTAGGTCAGCCCCATCGTCAGCGGCAGCACCAGCCGGTGCTCCACGGTCATCACCAGGTCGAGCCCGAAGCGCAGCAGCACCCCGGCCAGCATGGCCGAGGCCAGCGCTCGCGGCAGGCGGTGCATCAGGCGTTCGAACAGTCCGGTCACACCGCACAGGGTGATCAGCAGCGACGAGAACAGGAAGGCGCCGATCGCCTCGCTCATCGGCAGCCCCGGCAGGCTGGTGGCGAGCAGCGCCGCGCCCGGGGTCGACCAGGCGGTGAGCAGCGGCATGCGGTAGCGCAGCGAGAAGACCAGGGTGGTGACGCCGGAGCCGATCCCCAGCGCCCACAGCCAGGAGCCGATCTCGACCTGGCTGGCGCCGGCCGCCTCGGCGGCCTGGACGATGATCGCCGCCGAGCTTGAGTAGCCGATCAGCACGGCGATGAAGCCGGCGGTGAGGGTCGACAGGCTGCTGTCGCGCCACAGCGAGGGACGTTCGGCGGTGGCGGGGCGCGGCGTTGACATGGCAGGGGCTCCGGATGGCTGTGCGTTATAGCGCACGATGGCGCTACCCTAGCATCGTGCGCTATAACGCACAAATGGGCATGCACACCTTGAGGGCCGCGCTACAATGGCGCCTTTTCATCTATCCGAATGTCCGCACGTTACCGGGAGAGGCCGATGCAGGAGATCTCGCAGCACATCGCCGAACGGCTCAGGACGCTGCGCCGCGCCGAGGCCTGGAGCCTCGAGCGCACCGCCCGGGAGACCGGGGTCAGCAAGGCCATGCTGGGTCAGATCGAACGCGGCGAATCGAGCCCCACGGTGGCGACGCTGTGGAAGATCGCCAGCGGCTTCCGCGTGCCGTTCTCGAGCCTGTTCGAATCCGAGGCCCTCGCGCCGGACGATGGCGCGGCCGGAGCCGCGCGTCAGGTCGCGCCGACCGGTGGGGGCGACGCCGCCGGCATGACGGCGGTGCCGCTGTTTCCCTTCGACTCAGGGCTCGGCTTCGAGCTGCTGGTGGGCACCCTGGCTGCGGGCGCGGTCAGCGAGTCGGCGCCCCACGCGCCGGGCGTGGTGGAGCATCTGGTGGTGATCGAGGGCGAGCTGGAGGTGCGGGTGGACGGTGTCTGGCATCGCCTGGCCACGGGCGAGGGGCTGCGCTTCGCCGCGGACCGGCCCCACGCCTATCGCAACCCGGGCCTGGAGCCGGCGCGCTTCCACGACGTCATCCACTATCCTCGCGGCTCTGGTGTCGCCCCAGGTTTCGATGCCGGTGAGTCGAGCCCCGAGTCGGACAGCGCCTCCGGGCGATAGCGGGTCAGTAGTGCCCACAGCCGGGCGGCGGTCTCGGTGTCCGGCCGGCCGCGATAATCATCGGGTCGATAGCGCATCTGGAAGGCGCGCAGCGCGCCCCGGGTCGCGTCATCGAGCTCGCCGTTGGCCGACACCGCGAACCCCCAGGCCGCGAGCGCCCGCTGCAGCATGTCGAGCGGCGGTGGCGCCTCGGCGAAGGCCCGGCGGAAGCGCGCGATGTCGGCGTCCGCCGGCCAGGTGCCGATGCCGGCCGCATACAGGCGTTGCCAGGGGAAGGCCGGCCCCGGATCGATCTTGCGGGTGGGCGCGATCTCGGCGTGGCTCAGCACGCCGGTGGGCGAGATATCGTGGCGCGTGATCAGGTCCCGGAGCAGAGCGATCAGCGCTTCTATCTGGGCCTCGGGAAAGGGTGCCCAGGTCACCGGACCTTCGCCCGGTGAGGCGTCGGGGAGTCGATTCGGCCCGGCATTGACCAGTTCGATGCCAAGCGAGCTGTCGTTTAGGTGGGTGCGCCCCGCCCAGGCGCTGGTGCCGGCGTGCCAGGCGCGGCGGGACTCGTCGACCAGGCGGTAGATCCTCGGCGCGCCGAGCGCTCGGTCGGGCCGCTGCGGCACCAGGTAGTGGGCGCTGACTCGCGGCCCGGAGAGGATCTCGAGCGAGGTCGCCTCGTTTTCGTCGGTGTAGTGCAGCACGATAAAGCGCACCCGGCTGGAGTGGGCGCTGGATGGGTGGCGGTCGTCGATGGCGTAGCCGTCACTCTCCACGGGCCCTTGCCCGCCGGCGCAGCCGCCGAGCAGCAGGGCGGCGAGGATCGCCAGGGTCAGGGATAGACGGCGGTGCATGGCTTCAACCGCTCCAGGGTAGCTGGCGCACCAGCAGACCGAGCGCCAGGGTGGCGGTGACGCTGAGCAGGGTGCCCAGCAGCACGTATTCGGTGAGCTTGCGGTCGCGGCGGGCGCGCAGGTCACCGAAGCGCAGCACCGACTTGGCGGTCAGCAGGAAGCCTACCGCGGTGAGCTCGTCTAGCAGCACCAGGGTCAGCACCAGCAGCCGTTCGAGGATGCCGATGCGCGCACCGGCGGCGACCAGGGTGCCCGGGTCCGTGACCTCCTCGCTCCAGGGGCGCATGGCCAGTGCGATGGCGATGGCCATGGGGCGGGTGACCAGCAGATAGGCCAAGGCATGGGTCAGCACCTCGGGGCGGGCCAGCCAGTCGATGACCGCGAGCAGCGGCGCCAGGCTGCCCTGCCAGATCAGCCAGACGCCGACCAGCACGGCCAGGTGCAGGGCCTGGTCGACCAAGAACCAGGCCAGGCGACGCGGATCCAGGTGGGCCTTGCCCAGGTCGATCAGCGCGTGGCTCGCGGCGATGGTCAAGGCCAGGGCCACGGCGGCGAGCGGTTCGATGCCGGCGACGATCAATACGGCCAACGCCAGTAGCCCGTGCAGCCCGGCGTGAAGGTAGAGGACACCGGCGAGTGCCTTGTCGCGCTGGCGCGCCTCCACCCAGCGCCGCGGCTGGAGCAGGAAGTCGCCGACCAGGTGGGCGATGATCAGGGCGATCAGCGTTGCCAGTGCCGTGGGGGTCATGGGGTTGAGTCCTCCCGGGCCAAGCGCTCGCGAAAGTGCGTCAGGGTATCGGCCACGAGCGGCCAGCGCGCGGCCCGTAGCCTCTTGTGGACGCTGGGTTGGCGAATGCCGAGGCGCTGGGCCAGGGCCTGCTGCGTCTCGTCGTGCTCCAGGCGCAGACCGACGATTTCGGCGGCGTAGGGCGACCAGCCATCGACCAGGGCGTCGAGATAGCGTAGCAGCAGCGTCTGGCATGGCTCGATGGGGCCGTCGGTCAGGTTCAGGGAGAGATGTGCGTCTCCCTCGGCCAGCGTATCCAGGGCCTGGCCCGAAGCCACGAACACCGGGCCGTCGGCCGAAGCCAGGTCGTGCCCCGGACGCCATCGGTCGCGGCCCACCGCAATCGCCAGGCGGGCATCCCAGCGTCGGTCTGCCTCCGAGTTTGCAATCAGCGCCGCGCGCAGCGCCATGGCGGCGTCCAGGGCCGCATCGGCGCGGCCCAGTGCGAGTTGGAAGCCGTCGCCCCTGTAGCGCTGGTAGGCGCCATCGTGGCGGTCGGCGAGACGCGTCAGAACGGCATCGAGCACCCGGCGAAGCCGCCGGGCGTCGTCGATGCGGCGCGAGTCGATGACATCGCCGGTGAGCACGGCGAGGCGGATGGCCATGGGGCGGTCTCTCGTGTTCCGTTGATCCATAAAAATAGCCCTTTAAGGCTATTTTTCAAGTTAATAGCCTTGAATGGCTATAATTTCTTGGTATTGCCCTCACGGCCTATGGCTATCTGGTGGCCAGCCGGCCAGCTGCGGGTGGCCAACGGCTCGAGAACTGCGCTGAGCACTCAGTCGCTGTCCCGGGGGCGATAGGCCTCGACCAGGGTCGCCGGATCCGCCTCCGCATGGCCACTGGCGGCGTGGGCGCGCATCAACTGAGCCGCCAGGGCGCTCATCGGCGTGGCGCTGGTCACTCGCCCGCTTTGCGCCACCGCCATGTCCAGATCCTTGAGCAGGGTGCGAAGGTGCCAGGGCGGGGCGGTGAAGTCGCGCGCTGCCATGCGTGGCGCGAGGATGCGGAACGGTTTGGAGTCGGCGAAACCGCCGCCCAACGCCTCGTCGAGTCGGGTCGCATCCACACCGCTGGCTTCGGCCATGGCGATCGTCTCGGCGATCACCGCGGCCTGACAGCCGACGATCATCTGGTTGCAGACCTTGGTCACCTGGCCGCTGCCCACCGGCCCCATATGGGTCACGCGGGAGGCCAACGGCGCGAGCACGGGGCGCGCGGCCTCGATGTCCTCGGCGGCACCGCCGCACATGATGGCAAGCTCCCCGGCCTCGGCGCCGGCTACGCCGCCGGAGACCGGCGCGTCCACCCAGTCGACACCGCGTTCGGCCTTCATCCGGGCGGCGAAGTCACGCGTGGCGGCAGGGTCGCTGCTGGATAGATCGATCAGGCATTGACCCGGGCGGGCGTGGGTGGCCACGCCATCCTCGCCGAACACCACTGCCTCGACCACGGCGGTATTGGCCAGGCACAGCAGGAGGACGTCCGAGTGTTCGACGAGTTCGCCGAGTGATCCGGCCACGCGAGCGCCGGCGGAGGCCACGCCGGCGGTCTTGTCCGGCGAGCGGTTCCAGACGCTGACAGCGAAACCGGCGGCCAGCAGGCGACGGGTCATGGGATCGCCCATCAGGCCGATACCGATGAAGCCGAGGCGAGGTTGGGACATGGAAGGTCTCCGCGCTTGGATAAAACGCCAGAATGCTCCATGGAAGGGATTTCCATCAAGTATCGGGGCGGTATGTGCCAGGATGATGCGGGGCGGCAAGTTAATGGAGCCTGATGGTGCATGGTAGAGAAGCCGTGCGATGCCTGGCGCGGTGCGAAGGCGATGATTTTTTTGTAACTATATGATTTTATGGTTTATGAGAGAAGTTGGTTCGACTTTTGTACTGCATTAACTGTCGGCGGCCGGATCCTCCCGTGCCCGGGACCCGGATCCGGTCGTGACGTCGATTGTTGTTGCGTCGCTGTAAGGCAATCGACACGACGAGTGAGCTGGCGTGCTCCAACTGGCCTCCCTTCGGGGAGGCTTTTTTTTATGCGGCTAGGCCGGGCCACTGGACGCGCTGCCTGGACTTGCCTAGCGTAGTGAGGCTCTTGCCTCTGCTCACCGAGATCCCCGTCAATGTTGGACTATACCCTGACTCACTGGATGACCTTCCTATCTGCCGCGGTGCTGCTGAACCTGGCGCCGGGGCCTGACATGGCCTTCATTCTCGGCCAGACGGCGCGTCATGGCCGACGAGGTGGCGTGGCCGCCATGCTCGGCGTGTGGAGCGGCGCCGGAGGCCACGTGATCATGGCGGCCCTGGGCCTGTCCGCCATCCTGGCCACCTCGGCACTGGCCTTTTCGTTGGTGAAGTGGATCGGGGCGGCCTATCTGGTGTGGTTGGGGATCCAGGCGCTGCGAGGTGCCGGCGACGGAGAGTCGACGGCGACGCCGGCGGCTATCCTTCGCCCCGGCGCGATATATCGCCAGGGGGTGCTGGTCTCGCTGCTCAATCCCAAGGTGGCGATCTTCTTCCTGGCCTTCCTGCCCCAGTTCGTGGTGGACGGGGCCGGGCCGGCGAGCCTGCAGCTGGCCCTGCACGGGGCGTTGATCATCGCCGTGGCCGCGCTGATCGAGCCGCCCCTGGTGCTGCTCGGCGCGCGACTGGCCGGTGCCTTGCGTGGCCAGCGACGGCTGGGCGCCTGGCTCGAACGGGGCCTGGGTGCGCTGTTCATCGGCCTGGGCATGCGCCTGGCCCTGAGCGGTCGAAGCTGAGCCAACGGGGCGCGGAAGAAACATGCGACTCCGGGTGCTCTCCGATTTGCATCTCGAGCACTTCGACGCGGGGCGCGATCTGCCTCGAGTCGACGCCGACGTGATCGTGCTGGCCGGCGACATCCATGTCGGGTGTCGAGGACTTGCCTGGGCCGCCGACCACTTCGCGGGCCTGCCGATCCTCTACGTGCCTGGCAACCATGAGTTTTACGACAGCTGCATGGAAACCCTGCGCGCCGAGCTGGTTTCGGAAGCCGAGCGGCTCGGCATCCACCTGCTGGATTCCCGGAGCCTTACCTTGGGAGGCGTGCGTTTCCATGGGCTCACCCTGTGGACCGACTGTGCGCTGTATGACGATGATCCGGGCTACGACCCTGCCGAGACGGAGCAGGCGGCGCTGCGCTGGATGCCGGACTATCGCATCATCGAGCAGCCCTCGGGGGCGGTGTTCACCCCCGAGCAGAGCCGTCGACTGCATGCCGAGTCGATGGCCTGGTTGACCCGGGAACTGGCCCGGCCTTTCGCCGGCAGGCGGGTAGTGATCAGCCACCATGCGCCCCTGGCCGACTGCATCCCGCAGCGCTATCGCGGCGATCCCCTGTCGCCGGCCTTCGCCTCCCGGCTGTCGTCGCTGATGGGGCGGATGGACCTGTGGATCCATGGCCATGTGCATGAACCGGTGGATCTCCGGGTGGCCGGTACCCGGATCGTGGCCAATCCCGGCGGCTACCCGGGCGAGCTCGAGCCGCCGCGCTTCATCCCCGACCTGGTGATCGAGGTGTGAGGCCACCGACGGCGCGGTAAGATCATGCCGACACGAGGGGAGACGAGGAGCAGCGGTGGCGACACGGCAGGGGTTCATCCTGAGCCGGCACTGGCAGGAGACGCCCGAGGGCAACGAGGTGGTACTGTGGCTGGCCACCGAGGAGGGAGCCCTGAGGGTGAGCGTGCCGCCACAGCCGTCGGTGGCCTTCCTGCCGGCGGCTCAGCGCCGGCGCGCCGAGGCCGTGCTGCACGCCGAGGCCGGCGTCGAGCTGCGTTCACTCTCGCTGCGCGACTTCCACCTGCGCCCGGTGCTGGGCCTCTACTGCCAACAGCATCGACGCCTGACCGCCCTGCAGCGGCGCCTGAAGCACGCCGGCGTGGAGCTCTACGAGGCCGATATTCGGCCGCCGGAGCGCTATCTGATGGAGCGCTTCATCACCGCGCCCGTTTCGGTGACCGGCTCACCCGATGGCGAGGGCGGCCTGATGGCTGCGCGGCTCAAGCCGGCACCGGACTATCGTCCGCGGCTCACGATGGTGTCGCTGGACATCGAGACCAGCGGGAGCGGCGAGCTGTACTCCATCGCCCTGGAGGGTGTTGGTCAGCGGCAGGTCTTCATGCTGGGCCCGGCCAACGGTACGGCCGAGGATCTCGACTTCCGCCTCGACTACTGCGATAGCCGAGCGGCGCTCCTGCAGCGACTGAACCGCTGGTTCGTCGAACACGACCCCGACGCGATCATCGGCTGGAACCTGGTGCAGTTCGACCTGCGGATTCTGCAGGAACACGCCCGGCGGCTCGGCGTGCCCTTGCGCCTGGGCCGTGGCGGCGCCGAGCTGGAGTGCCATGCCCTGGGACATCAGACCAATCGCATCGTCGCCTCGGCGGCCGGTCGGCTGATCATCGATGGCATCGAGGCCCTGCGTTCGGCGACCTGGCAGTTCCCCTCCTTCACACTGGAAGCCGTCGCCCAGGCGCTGCTTGGCGAGGGCAAGGCCATCGATAACCCCTACCAGCGCCTCGAGGACATCCTGCGCATGTTCGCCGAGGACAAGCCGGCGCTGGCGCGCTACAACCTCAAGGACTGCGAGCTGGTGACCCGGATCTTCGCCAGGACCGAGCTCCTCGACTTCCTGCTGGAACGGGCTACCGTGACCGGGCTGCCCGCCGATCGCAACGGCGGCTCGGTGGCGGCCTTCACCCACCTCTACCTGCCGCGCCTGCACCGCCTGGGGTTCGTGGCGCCGAACCTCGGAGAGGCAGAAGCCGCCGAGAGCCCCGGCGGCTTCGTCATGGATTCGCGTCCCGGCCTCTACGACTCGGTGCTGGTGCTCGATTTCAAGAGCCTGTATCCCTCGATCATCCGCAGCTTTCTGATCGATCCGGCGGGGCTGGTGGAAGGGCTCGCCGAGCCCACGGACGCGGCCTCGGTGGCGGGGTATCGCGGGGCACGCTTCTCGCGTTCGCGACACGCCCTGCCGGACATCGTGGCGCGCGTCTGGGAAGGGCGCGAGGCGGCCAAGCGAGCGGGCAACGCGCCGCTCTCCCAGGCGTTGAAGATCATCATGAACAGTTTCTATGGCGTGCTGGGGTCGAAGGGCTGCCGCTTCTTCGACGCTCGCCTGGCCTCGTCGATCACCATGCGTGGCCACGAGATCATGCGCCGCACCCGGGCGCTGATAGAGGTCGAGGGATATACCGTTATCTACGGCGACACCGACTCCACCTTCGTGTGGCTCGGTGGCGAGCATCCGGAAGCGCAGGCGTCGGCGATCGGTCGGCGCCTGGTGGAGCGCGTCAATGCCTGGTGGCACGATCATCTGGCCCGGGAATACGGCCTGGAGAGTGCGTTGGAACTGCAGTTCGAGACCCATTACCGGCGCTTTCTGATGCCGACCATACGCGGCGCCGAGGCGGGCAGCAAGAAGCGCTATGCCGGGCTGATGCGCGACTCGGATGGGGAAGAACGGATGGTCTTCAAGGGGCTGGAAAGCGTGCGCAGTGACTGGACACCTCTGGCCAAGGTCTTCCAGCAGGAACTCTACCGGCGCATCTTCGCCGGCGAGTCCCATCGGGACTTCGTGCAGGACTACGTGCGCCGCACGGTGGCCGGCGACTTCGACGATCGACTGGTCTATCGCAAGCGGCTGCGGCGCCCCCTCGCCGAATACCGGCGCAACGTGCCGCCTCACGTGAGGGCGGCGCGACTCGCCGACGAGCTCAATGACCGGCTGGGGCGGCCGCGCCAGTATCAGCAGGGCGGCTGGATCCGCTACGTGATGACGGTGGCGGGGCCGGAGCCCCTGGAACAGCGGCGCTCGGCCATCGACACCGATCACTACCTGGCCAGCCAGCTGCAGCCGGTGGCGGATGCCATCCTGCCCTTCGTGGGCGACGACTTCGCGACCCTGATCGATCGCCAGCTCGGGCTATTCTGAGTCCGATCGTCTTCGCCACGAGCGTGGCGTATGGCTGAGCGACATTCTGCGCGCGATGGCCCGACAGGGATTGCCGGAAAGCGGCGGAGACGGCATCGTCATCCAGACATGTCTCACATCGGAGTCCTGCCATGTCCGAGCCCTTGCTGGTGGGCTGTGCCCACTGTGCCGCCGTCAATCGCGTCGCGGCCGAGCGTTTGGCGTCGGCCCCCAGGTGCGGGAAGTGCCGGCAGCCGTTGTTTACCGGGGAGCCCGTCACACTGACTGCCGGCAATTTTTCGGCCCTGGTCGAGCGCGGCACCTTGCCGGTGGTCGTGGATTTCTGGGCCAGCTGGTGTGGGCCCTGCAAGATGATGGCGCCAGTGTTCGCCGAGGCTGCCAGGGAGCTCGAGCCACGCCTGCGTTTCGCCAAGCTGGATACCGAGGCGGAACAGGCCCTGGCCGGGCGATTCGGTATCCGTAGCATTCCGACCTTGATGGTGTTCAAGGATGGGCGTGAGGTGGCGCGACAATCGGGGCTTCTCCAGGGTCGGCAACTGTACCAGTGGCTGAAGCCATACCTCGACTGACATTGTCTTGGTCACCTGCGTCTTGGTCACCTGCGTCTCAGCCGTCTACCACGACAAGGCGTGGTTCGTCCTCGACGCCGTGGACCATCACTCTGTTACGGCCCAGGGCCTTGCCGCGATAGAGCGCGGCATCGGCCCTGTGCAGGGCTGGAGTCAGCGTCGTCTCTCCGGGCTCGATGCAGGCGATGCCGATGGTGACGGAAAGTGGTTCGTGGACATCCAGGTCCAGCGTGGGTGTGGCCTCGATGCAGCGTCTCAGGCGTTCGTTGATGTCCAGGGCCTTACCCAGGTCGGTGTCGGGGAAGGCGATGACGAACTCCTCGCCGCCGATGCGACCGATGATGTCGATATCCCGGATATGTCGGCGGCACTGGCCGGCCACCTGGACCAGGACGCGATCCCCGACGGCGTGTCCGTAGCGATCATTGATGGTCTTGAAGTGGTCCAGGTCGATCATGCAGAGGGTCATGGGGCTGCCGTGACGCCGCGTACGGTGCAAGGCATGTTCGGCGCGCTCGAAGAAGCGGCGGCGGTTATCCAGGCCGGTAAGTTCATCGGTACCGGCCATGTGCCGCAGGCGCTGCTCCAGGCGGGCACGTTCTCGAATCTCTCCCTGGAGGCGCCGGCAGTAGGCGCGCTCGTCGAGCAGTGAGGCATATTGCCGGCGCTGCAGGCGCGCCAGGCGGCGCGCACTCAAGAAGCCGACCACATTGGCAAAGCCCAGCACCAGCGACTGGACCAGGACCACGCTGGGAGGGGTTGATACCCATAGCGCCGTGGTCGCCAGGAAACCGAGCGTCAGGTAGAGGCTGGCGGCGACCATCCACGGCACCCGGTTGGGCACGAAGAGATACAGGGCCATCACCGCCACGGCCGCGGAAGGTGCGTGGGTGCTGAGCGTGTCCGGCCCCAGGGGCACGATCAGGATGAGCACCGTACAGCCCAGCCAGATCACCGGATTCAGCGGTGCGAAGCGAAAGGTCAGGTCTGGGTTGCGGCGAACGGCCCACCAGGTCAGCAGGCAACCGGCGGCTGCCAGCAGCCGCAGTCCGAGCAGTTGGAAGAAGCTGTCGGTCGGGCCGAGACGGGGAAAATCTGCCACACCCAGCACCAAGAACAGCAGCGCTGCCGTCAGCATGGCGGCGCGCAACAGACCGGCGGTGGTATCGCGCACCGAGCGTCGAAAGGCAGCTTCCTGACGACGATTCGTGAACTCGCCGCTCCAGGGGGTCATGGCCTCCCCGTTTTTTCTGTATCGCATTTTTCCCCTCCCTGCTTCTTAGAAAAGTTAGCCGGGGCGACAGGGGATGACGACACGAAAAAACTCATGCTTCAGAGGGCCGAAGGCATGACTCGTCTCGACGGGGAGCGGGTAGCCTGGTGGAGAATTCGGCGCCTATTGCCGACGTTTGAGCTGGTCGCGCAGGCCGTTCGGCACCTTTTTGATGATCAGCCGGTCGCCTTCCTCGTCATACTCCACCGCGGCGCCGAGCAGGTGCGAGTCGAAGCTGATCGAGACGCCCGCGGCACGACCTGTGAAGCGTCGGAACTGGTTCAGGGTTCGCTTGTCCGGCGGGATCTCCGGTGCCAGCCCGTAGTCGCTGTTGCGGATGTGCTCATAGAAGGCCTTGGGGCGCTCTTCATCGACCAGCTCCGAGAGCTCTTCCAGAGTGATCGGCTCCCCGAGCCGTGCCTGATCGCTGGCATAGTCGACCAGGGTGTCGGTCTTCTCTCGGCTGGCCTCCTCGGGGAGATCCTCGTGCTCGACGTAGTCGCTGAAGGCCTTGAGCAGGGTGCGCGTCTCCTCGCCGGCGTCGCGCTGCTCGCGGGCCCCCAGCGTCTCGGCAAAGGCTTCGGCGAGTTTCTTGCCGCCCCGGTCGCGAGTCCAGGACAGGTAGGGGTGCGACGCCGAGCCGGCCTGCCACTGGCCGATGTCGAGCCGGGCGGCGAGCGTCATCTGCGCCAGGTTGAGCTGGCGGTCGGGCACCACGCCCAGCGACTCGTCGATGGCGAAGCCTTCCCGGTGGTGCAGCAGCGCCAGGATCAGATAGCGGGCATCGCCCTGACGGTGGTCCACGCACAACAGGTGGCCGCCCACCGGCAGGTGATCGTCGATCAGCGGGGCGAGCCGCTCGGCCAGAGCCCGAGTCAGGGCCGGGAAGTCGCGCTCGCCGGCGAGAAATGCCGCCAGTTCGGCGGGAAAGGCGGCTGGTTCCTCCTCGGCGAAGCGTCCCCAGTTCTTGGCCTTGCCGTGATAGGCGTCGTTGAGCTTCGCCAGCAGGTCGTCCAGGGCCGTGGACGGCGACAGCGGCGCATCGGCGGGCACCAGGCGTGCCGGCGTCTCGCCGTCTCCCTTGTCGATACGATGGATAATGCTGTGCAGGATCGGCATGGGGACCTCCCTCGGTGGACGGGGGAGGGGATGATACCCGGCGCGGCGCGACGACGATAGCGGCTGGCGCCGCCTGCGGTCGTCAGCGGGCGGCGGCGCCCAGCCGCTCCAGATGCTCGAACCAGCGTGCCCGGGCCGTCTCGTCCTGGTTGTCTACCGAGCCGATCAGCGTCTCGCGGACCGGGGCGAAGCCCACGAAGCCGAGGATGTTCCGCTCCAGGGATTTGACGCTGTGGGCTCGGTAGAGGTGGCGGTAGATGACGGATGGCATGCCCATGGTGACGATGATTCTCGCCGAGCGTCCGGTGAGGCCCTTGTGGCCCAGCGGGTCACCGGCCTCGTATTCGAAGGCGAAGCCAGGGCGCAGCACCTGCTCGAGGAAGGCCTTGAGCATGGCCGGCATGTCGCCGAGCCACAGGGGAAATACCATCACCAGGTGATCACAGTGCAGGATGGCGCGTTGGGCCTCGGCCAGTGGCTCGCTCGGCATGCTGGCCTGCCACTCCTGCCGGCTGCGCAGCAGCGGCACGTCGAGCGTGGCGATGTCGAGTTGCGCGACCTCATGGCCGGCTTTCTCGGCCCCGCGCCGGTAGTGGTCGGCCAGGGCATGGCAAAGGTGTTCGGCGCAATGATCGGGATGGCCCTGCAGGATCAGGATGCGTGAGGACATGGCCCGGCTCCCCGGCGGATGACGTATCGTCAGCCTAGCCGGGGCGGCAAGCGGGCGACTTGCGCCGGGTCAAGGCTTGAGGCGATAGCCGGTACGGAAGATCCAGCTCACCACGGCCAGCGCCACCATCAGAAACAGCGCCACCATCGCCAGGCTGGCCCAGATGCTGACGTCGCCCATTCCGTAGAAGCTCCAGCGAAAGCCGCTGATCAGGTATACCACCGGGTTGGCCAGCGTCACCGCTTGCCAGATCGGCGGGAGCATGTCGATGGAGTAGAAGGTGCCGCCGAGGAAGGTCAACGGGGTGATCACCAGCAGCGGCACCAGCTGCAGTTTCTCGAAGCCGTCGGCCCAGATGCCGATGATGAAACCCAGCAGGCTGAAGGTCACCGCCGTGAGGACTAGGAACAGCAGCATCACCAGCGGGTGGGCGATCGAGAAGGGCACGAACAGGCTCGCCGTGCCCAACACGATCAACCCCAGGATCACCGACTTGGTGGCCGCCGCGCCGACGAAACCGAGCACCACCTCGAAATAGGAGATCGGTGCCGAGAGAATCTCGTAGATCGAGCCCGAGAAGCGCGGGAAGAAGATGCCGAAGGAGGCGTTGGAGACGCTCTGGGTCAACAGCATCAGCATGATCAGCCCTGGCACGATGAAGGCGCCATAGCTCACGCCCTCCACCTCGCTGATGCGCGTACCGATGGCGGCGCCGAACACCACGAAGTAGAGCGAGGTGGAGATCACCGGCGAGACGATGCTCTGCAGTACGGTGCGCAGGCTGCGCGCCATCTCGGCGACATAGATGGTCCTCACGGATTCCAGGTTCATGCGTCCTCCCTGACCAGACTGACGAAGATTTCCTCCAGCGAGCTCTGCCGGGTATGAAGGTCCTTGAAGCGGACGCCGGCGGCATCCAGGTCGGCCAACAGCTCGGCGATGCCGGCCTGGTCGTCGCCGTTGCGGCGGCTCTCATAGGTGTAGATCAGCGCCTGGCCGTCCTCGGAAAGCGCCAGTTGGTGGCCGTTGAGCCCAGCCGGCAGGCGCTCGAGGGGCTCACGCAATTGCAGGGTCAGTTCCTTGCGGCCGAGCTGTCGCATCAGCTCGCGCTTCTCCTCCACCAGCACCAGCTCGCCCGCCCGGATCACGCCGATGCGGTCGGCCATCTCCTCGGCCTCCTCGATGTAGTGAGTGGTGAGGATGATGGTCACGCCGCGTTCGCGCAGCCCCCGTACCACCTCCCACATGTCACGACGCAGTTCCACGTCGACCCCGGCGGTGGGTTCGTCGAGAAACAGTATCTCGGGCTCGTGGGCCAATGCCTTGGCGATCAGCACCCGGCGCTTCATGCCGCCGGAGAGGGTGATCAGGCGATTGCGGCGCTTGTCCCACAGCGACAGCGACCTCAGTACTCGTTCGATGTGAGCGGGATCCCGTGGCTTGCCGAACAGCCCGCGGCTGAAGCTCACCGTGTCCCACACCGTGGAGAAGGCCTCGCTGGTCAATTCCTGGGGCACCAGGCCGATCAGACTGCGGGCGTGGCGATACTCCCCCACGTTGTCGTGTCCTGCCACCAGCACCCGGCCGGCGCTGGCATTGACCAGGCCGCAGATCACGCTGATCAGCGTAGTCTTGCCGGCGCCGTTGGGACCGAGCAGGGCGAAGATCTCGCCGCGGCGGATCTCGAGGTCGACGTTCTTCAAGGCCTGGAAGCCGCTGTCGTAGGTCTTCGACAGGCCCTCCACGCGGATCACGCTGTGCTCGCTCAAGCTCGATACCTCCCTGGTCGTCTGCCCCGAATCGCATCGGGGTCCTGCAATACCTTAACGTTTTCCCGGCCCTGGAGGCACAGGCATGACGCGCCTCGAGGGCCTGCCATGCCTGCCCGCTGGTCGGCTAGCTCCGGGGAGCGGCTCGGGACGCCCGACGATAAAAGGCCGCGCCGGTTTCCCGGCGCGGCCTTGTGCTGCCTGGTACGAGGCAATTAGCCGCGACTGGTGACTTCCAGCAGGTGGTAGCCGAACTGGGTCTTCACCGGGCCCTGGACCTGGTTCAGGTCGGCGGAGAACACCACCTTGTCGAACTCGGGGACCATCTGGCCGGGGCCGAAGCTGCCGAGCTCGCCGCCCTGCTGGCCGGACGGGCACTGGGAATGCTCGCGGGCGACCTCGGCGAAGTCGCGACCGTTCTCGATCTCGGTCTTGAGGGCTTGGCACTGCTCTTCGCTGGCGACCAGAATATGGCGGGCGGTGGCCTTGGTCATGGGAATCTCCTTGGCGGGTAGGGTAGGCTCTGGAATGAACCTGGAGAATAACATGCCGTCACGCCCCTGGGGGCTTGCTACGGCGTCGTCGTCTTCCGGGTGGTTCAGCGTTCAAGGAGGAACTCGCATGAGCTGCATCTTCTGCGACATCGTCGCCGGCCGGGCACCCTGCCACATGATCTGGGAAGACCGCGATCACCTGGCCTTCCTGTCCATCTTTCCCAACACGCCGGGGTTCTCCGTAGTGATCCCCAAGGCTCACTACTCGAGCTATGCCTTCGATCAGCCGGATGAGGTGCTGACCGGGCTGATGCTCGCCACCAAGCGGGTGGCACGCCTGCTGGACGCTTCCCTTGATGGCGTCGCTCGCACCGGCATGTTCTTCGAGGGCTACGGCGTCGATCACCTGCACAGCAAGCTGTTTCCCATGCACGGCACCGGCAACGATGCCGCCTTCCAGCCCGTGGAGTCGCGGGTGGACAAGTTCTTCGACCGCTACGAAGGCTATCTCTCCTCCCACGATTATTGCCGAGCCGACGATGCGCAACTGGCCCGGCTGGCGGCGCATATTCGCGGTTTTGCCTAACGCCTCCATATCAGAAGTCGACCATGGCCTTCGGGCGGCTCTCTGGGCCGCCTTAAGGCGTTGCCGTCCTCGCCATGGCACGGCTGGTCCTTCGTCACGCTACACTGTGCGTATCGCGACCGCTCGTTCCCCGGGTCCCTACGCGGACGTCGTTGAGATCCCCATCATGCATCGCTCTCCGTGCTGCCTTCTGCTGTGCCTCGCCCTCCTGATCCCGATGCCGCTGCCGGGAGCGGAGCGATCGGATGAGGCGGAGGCCGCCGAGCGCAAGGCGGAGCATCTGGAAGAGACGGTGGTGGAGGAAAACGATCCCGGGCCGATTGTGCCGGGCATGGCCATCGAGAAGTCCGAGGCCCAGGCGGTCGACCCCGAGGGCGAACAGCCCCTGGACGATGCTCTCACCTGCCTGGCGCGCACCATCTACTGGGAGGCGCGGGGCGAGGCGGCCGCCGACATGGAAGCGGTGGCTAACGTCGTGATCAACCGCCTCGCCCACGGGGGCTTTCCCGATACCGTGTGCGGTGTCGTCCGGCAGGGCCTCGAGCAGGGCACCTGCCAATTTTCCTGGTGGTGCGATGGGCGCGTCGACGAGGCGGACGAGGAGGGCGCCTATGATATTTCCAAGGAAATTGCCCGGCGAGCCCTGAACCAGCAGCTACCGGATCGCACCGACGGCGCCCTGTACTTTCACCACCGTAAGATGCTGCCCGACTGGGCGACCCACTACACCAAGACGGTCGATGTCGGCGGATTCGCCTTCTATAGGCCGCAGGACGGTGCGGCGCGCTGGGTTCTGTACGAAAACTGTCTGCGCTTGCCCATACGGCGTTAAAAATCGGCTCAAAGTACTCATTTACACCACGTAAACTCCGTCTTTTCACCGATTTTTGCCTTGTCTGGCCATCGCTCGCCGACTTTTCGCACACAACCTAGGGCCGTCGAACCTCACCGTCGTTCAGATCGGGAAACCGGTTTGCCACGTCTTCGGCTGCGATATTTTCCTCGAGGAAGTCCAGCAGCGCCCGCACCGAGGGCAGCAGTCCGCGCCGAGAGGGGAAGACCGCATGCAGGATGCCGCCCCGCGGCGACCACCCCGGCAGCACGTCGATC
Organism: Halomonas sp. B23F22_20; assembly: GCF_043496985.1. Classification (NCBI taxonomy): domain Bacteria; kingdom Pseudomonadati; phylum Pseudomonadota; class Gammaproteobacteria; order Oceanospirillales; family Halomonadaceae; genus Halomonas; species Halomonas sp. B23F22_20. The sequence continues at coordinate 34,901 of NZ_JBIEKH010000014.1, read as the reverse complement.
AGTCGACCGGCGGCCAGGTCGCATCCGCCGACCAGCAGCGCCAGCTTGACCACGCCGATTCCCGCCAGGGCCGCTTCGTGCAGGGTTTCGGCGCTGTCGGTGACCAGGCGCGGGCGATGCTGGACTCGGGCGCTTGCCCCGTCAGGTCCGACCAGGTCCCAGCAGTGCTGTCCGGCGAACTGCTCGAAGTCCAGGCTCGGCAGACGGGGCAGGTCGGCGGGCACCCTTGGCCGGGGGTGAGTCTCGAACAGTGCCGGGGCGGCCATCAGCCGCTGGGGGCTCTGGGCCAGTACCTTCATGGTCAGGTCGCTGTCCTCCAGCGGCGGGAAACGAATGCGGATGGCCAGGTCGAATCCCTCCTTGACCACGTCGACGCGTCGGCTGGCGGCCTCCACCTGGACGTTGACCTTGGGGCACTGGGCCATGAAGCGCACCAGCAGCGGCGTGATCAGGTAGTGAAGCACGCTGGGGGAACAGCTGAGGCGAACGTTGCCCTGGGGTTCTGCCCGGTGCCGCTCGATCAGCTCCTCGGCGGCTTCGGCCTCCACCAGCATGGCCACGCAGTGCCGGTAGTAGGCCTGGCCCAGTTCGGTCACCGAGAAGTGGCGCGTGGAGCGGTTGACCAGGCGCGTTCCCAGGCGTTCTTCCAACTGGGCGACGCGTCGGCTCAGCTTCGACTTGGGGATGCCCAGGGCACGGCCCGCGGGCGCGAAGCCGGCATGGTCCACCACCTGGACGAAGTAGTAGAGGTCATTGAGGTCTCGCATTCTATCGTCCTGTTTGTGGAACGCACTGTGTGAATTCTACCATCTAGTCGATTCAGCGTTCCTTACATAGGCTTTCTGCATCGGGGCCAGCGCGCCCTTCCTGCCCACAGGAGCCTCATGATGAAGCAGATCCAAGCCATATACGGTGCCCCCTACGGTCACTGGGTCGGCGACGGCTTCCCGGTACGTTCCCTGTTCACCTACGACCGCATGGGCGCCGAGCATCTCAGCCCCTTCCTGATGCTGGATCATGCCGGTCCCCATACCTTCAAGCCGGCCAAGCGGCCGCGCGGCGTGGGTCAGCATCCCCATCGTGGCTTCGAAACGGTGACCCTGGTCTACGAGGGGGAGCTGGAACACCGCGACTCCACGGGCAGTGGCGGCAAGATCGGCGAGGGTGACGTGCAGTGGATGACCGCCGGGGCCGGCATCGTCCACGAGGAGTTCCACTCTCGCGCCTTCACCGAGCGAGGCGGACGACTGGAAATGGTGCAGCTATGGGTCAACCTGCCGGCTCGCGACAAGGATGCGCCGGCGGCCTATCAGACGCTGCTCGACGGCACGATTCCGACGATTCCGCTGAATGATGCGGCCGGGCACGTCCGCGTGGTGGCGGGAAACTATCTTGGACACGAAGGGCCGGCCCGGACCTTCACACCCATCGAGCTGTGGGACGTGCGGCTCAAGGCGGGCGGCGACGCGCTGCTGCCGGTGCCGGACGGCCATACCACCCTGCTGGTAGTGCTGGAGGGCACCGTCCAGGTCAACGGCGAGGCCATCGTGCGCGACGAGGCCGTGGTGGCCTTCGAGCGCCAGGGCCACGAGCTGGTCCTGGAGGCCAACAACGACGCCAAGCTGCTGCTGCTCAGCGGCGAGCCCATCGACGAGCCGGTGGTCGGATACGGTCCCTTCGTGATGAACCACCAAGAGCAGATCCATCAAGCCTTCGCCGACTTCCAGCGTGGGAAGTACGGCGCCTTGAACGGCTAGCGGGAGGGTATCCGCTGGCGTTCGATCCCGGCGGCCGAGCCGCCGGGTTATCCCCCGATGCAATAGGAGAGCGATCATGTCCTTCACCTACAACCGCCTGAACAAGGACGACGTGGCACTGCTGATGGTCGACCACCAGGCCGGCCTGCTGTCCCTGGTGCGCGACTATAGCCCGGACGACTTCAAGAACAACGTGCTGGCGCTGGCCGACATCGCCAGGTTCTTCGATATTCCTACCATCCTCACCACCAGCTTCGAGGACGGCCCCAACGGGCCCATGGTGCCGGAGCTCAAGGAGATGTTTCCGGATGCCCCCTACTTCGCGCGGCCCGGACAGATCAATGCCTGGGACAACGAGGAATTCGTCGCTGCGATCAAGGCCACCGGCAAGAAGCAGCTGCTGATCGCCGGCGTGGTTACCGAGGTCTGCGTGGCCTTCCCGGTGCTCTCCGCCCTGGAGGAGGGCTTTGACGTCTTCGTGGTCACCGATGCGTCGGGCACCTTCAACCAGACCACCCGCGATGCCTCCTGGGATCGCATGTCCCAAGCCGGTGCCCAGTTGATGACCTGGTTCGGCGTCGGCTGCGAGCTGCATCGCGACTGGCGCAACGACATCGAGGGCTTCGGCGGCCTGCTGGCCGGCCATCTGCCGGCGTACGCCAACCTGATGCAGAGCTATGCTCAGCAGGCGCGCAGCTGATTCGTGCGGCTCGGCCCTCGTGGCCGAGCCGTCTCGCTATCCACGCAGGAGATATCGCCCATGAGCAGTTTGATTCAGGACAAGGAGCCGCAGTCCTCGCTCGATTGTCCGATCGTCGACGGCAAGCGCCAGGTCCAGCACGTGCCGCCGCGCACCGCCGATGTCGGCGGCATCCCGGTCAATCGGGTGCTACCGTCTCGCCATCGTCGCCTGGTGGGTGCCTGGTGCTTCCTCGACCATGCCGGTCCCTGCGTGTTCAAGGGCGATTCCCGCGGTCTGCGGGTCGGCCCTCATCCGCATATCGGCCTGCAGACCTTTACCTGGATGATCGAGGGCGAGGTGCTGCACCGGGACAGCCTCGGCAACCGACAGGTGATTCGCCCCGGCCAGGTCAACCTGATGACCGCCGGGCGCGGCATCAGCCACACCGAGGAGTCGGTGACCGGCGAGACCCATCTTCACGCCGCCCAGCTGTGGATCGCCCTGCCCGAGGCCGACCGGCGCACCGACCCGCGCTTCGATCACTATCCCGTCCTGCCGAACTGGCAGGAGGATGGCGTCGATTTCACCCTGCTCGTCGGCGAGTTTGCCGGCCGTCGCGCCCCGACGCTGGCCTTCTCGCCGCTTGTGGGCCTGGACCTGGCGAGTTCCGAGGCGAGCCGCATCGAACTCCCGCTGCGCGAGGACTTCGAGTATGGGGTGCTGCCCCTGGAGGGAGGCATCGACATCGAGGGAGAGACCTTCGTCGCCAACGAACTGGCCTATCTGGGGCGGGGCCGAGCGGCCGTCACCCTGGCGCTACCCGCTGGTGGCCGGGCCATCCTGATCGGCGGCGAGCCATTGGGCGAAGAGATCCTGATCTGGTGGAACTTCGTCGGCCACAGCAAGGCCGAGATCGCCGAGGCCCAGCGCGACTGGGAGGCCGGCAGCGAGCGCTTCGGCAACATTCCCGACTACGACGGCGAGCCGCTGATGCCACCGCCGCTGCCCTGGAAGGCCTGATCGGCCACCTGTGTCATTCCTCAGCAGAAGGCTTGCTCATGATCGAGACCCCGTCCAGCGATAGCGTCACCATTCGCATTCAGCATCGCGTGCGGCCGGAGGCCCGAGCGCACTATGAAGGCTGGCTGCGCCGCATCATCGAGGTGGCCGGGCGATACTGCGGGCACCAGGGCGTGCACGTGCTGAGGCCGCCGGCGGATGGCTGCGACTACGAGATCGCGGTGCGCTTCGCTTCCGAGGAGCAGGCCGAGCGCTGGCGACATTCAGACGAGCGTCGTCGGCTGCTCGACGAGATCCTCCCCTCCCTGCAGCGCAAGGAAACGATCGAGATCCACAGCGGTATCGACTACTGGTTCACGCCGTCGACCTCGACGGCCAAGCAGCCGGTGCGCTGGAAGCAGTGGCTGGTGACCACCGCCGTGATCTGGCCGCTCACCATGCTGGTACCGCTGCTATGGCAGCCGCTGTTTGCCGTTCAGCCGGTGCTCGCTACCTGGGGTGTGCGGCATGGCCTCATCGCGGCCACCGTCGTGGCCCTGGTGATCTATGTGGTCATGCCGCGTGTCGTGCGTCTGGTGGCGCACTGGATGTTCGAGTAGCTCCTCCTGACCCGCCTCAACCGGGATCAATGGTCAGCAGCAGCCGCGGCTGGCCGTGATCTCCCGCCGGGCTGCGATGCACCTGGCCGCGCGTCTCGTTGCCGATCCAGCCACTGCCCTTGAGCAGCGCCACGTCGCCTGCCTCCAGCCGGCGGATGGCGCCGTCCTCCGTCACGATCGGCGGCTTGTCGGGACGAGGCGCGCCGAGTCCGTCGCGGTTTACCGCCGTCTCGGGCAGCCATTCGCTGCCTGGCCCCAAGTAGGTCGTGACCAGCCGTACCGGCAGGTTGTCACAGTGAAAGCGCGGGCACATGGGAGCGTCGAGGACACGCAGGCGCAGACCCACGTTGTCGGTGTCGAAGAGGAAGGCCATGGCCTCGGCCAGGGTCGCGATGTCTTCCACCAGCGGGCCCGAGACGCCGGGTGCGTGCAGCGTCGCGAGCAGGTCGGCGCGTAGCGCATCGCCCGGTGCGCCGCGCCAGGAGAACGACAGCGGGCGCTTGGCGCGCATCTGAGCCAGGGCGCCGGCCAGCAGGTCGCTGGACAGCGGTCGGCGCAGCACCGCGAGGGTGATGGCGTCCTCGAAGATCCGCGGCAGCACCTCGATGCCACCGCCTTCCACCCAATGGGGCGGAGCATCGAGGTCATCGGGTAGGGATGGGGCGGCGGTCATCGGCATCGCGAGCTCCTGACGGTACGTAAGGCGGTTGATTTTTTGATATGTTATAACGTATCTTGCGGCGTCTTGAAAGCGTACTGGCGGCACTCGACCCTTGCTCGCCTTCAGACGCCCAGGAGAGAGACCGAGATGGCATACAGCGCAGAAGAGCGTCGTCTGTTGGCGATGTCCGATGAGGCCTACATGGACGACGAGCAGCGGGCCTTTTTCCGGCGTCGTCTACACGACGAGCGGGAGACCATTGAAGCGCGTCTTCGCGAGGTCCGCGAGTCGATCGCCCACCATGAGCGCGGCGGTGACGAGCTCGATCAGGCGGCGGGCGAGGAGGAGATGCGGCTGGCCTTGCGCCAGGCGGATCGCGAGTCCCGACTGCTGCGCAATATCGCCGCGGCGCTGCGCCGGCTGGATGACGGCGAGTACGGCTACTGCGAGGAAACGGGGCAGCCGATCGGCCTGGCCCGCTTGATGTTCCGTCCCACGGCCAGACTCTGCGTCGAGGCCAAGGAGCATCAGGAACAGCGCGAACACCATTATCAAAAGCGAAGAGGAGAGGCCCGATGAGTCAGTTCGAGCCCCTGCCGGTCACCGTGCTGTCAGGGTTTCTGGGCGCCGGCAAGACCACCCTGCTCAACCACATCCTGGCCAATCGCGAGGGTCGGCGGGTGGCGGTCATCGTCAACGACATGAGCGAGGTCAACATCGATGCCGCTCTGGTGCGCCAGGACGCCAGCGGCGGCGATGCCACGCCGGGAGACGTGGCGCTCAACCGGGCGGAGCAGCGCCTGGTCGAGATGAGCAACGGCTGCATCTGCTGCACGCTGCGCGAAGACCTGCTCGAGGAAGTGGCGCGGCTGGCCCGGGAAGGGCGCTTTGACCAGTTGGTCATCGAGTCCACTGGCATCTCCGAGCCCCTGCCGGTGGCCGAGACCTTCACCTTCGAGGACGAATCGGGGTATAGCCTGTCGCAGCTGGCCAGGTTGGATACTCTGGTCACCGTGGTCGATGGGGCCAACTTCCTCGCCCAGTACCGCGAGGCGCGCTCCCTGGCCGAGGCGGGTGAGAGCCTGGGAGAAGACGACCAGCGCAACGTCGCCGACCTGCTGGTCGACCAGATTGAGTTCTGCGACGTGCTGCTGATCAGCAAGGCCGATCTGATCGACGAGGCCCAGCGCGCCGAGCTCGAGGCCGTGCTGCGCACGCTCAACCCCGACGCCGAGGTCATCGCCATGGCGCAGGGGCGGGTGCCGCTGGACAAGGTGCTGGACACCGGCCTGTTCAGCTTCGAGCGGGCCCAGCAGGCGCCGGGCTGGCTGAAGGAGATGCGCGGCGAGCATGTGCCCGAGACCCAAGAATACGGCATCGGCAGCTTCAGCTACCGCGCGCGTCGCCCCTTCCATCCACAGAAGTTCCACGCGCTGCTGCACGCCGGCTGGTTCGGGGAAAAGCTGCTGCGCTCAAAGGGCTTCTTCTGGTTGGCCTCGCGCCCGCGCTTCGCCGGCCAATGGAGCCAGGCCGGCGGCATCGCCCACTATGGTTTCGCCGGGCTGTTCTGGAAGGCGGTGCCGGAGGCGGACTGGCCGACCGACCCGGATTTCCGCGACGCCATCCTCAGCGTATGGGAGGAGCCCTTCGGCGACATGCGCCAGGAGCTGGTGTTCATCGGCCAGGGGCTGGACGAGGCGCGCATGCGGCGTGCTCTGGACGACTGCCTGCTCGATGACGAGACCCTGGCGGCGGGCCTCGAGGCCTGGTGTGCGTTGCCTGATCCGTTCACCGACTTCGTGCCCGCCGCGCTCGATACCGAGGAAGCCTGATGACGACGTCTCTCATCGATATCGCCGACGGCGCCTCCGATCAGCCGGGGCGTCTCTCCTGGGTCGGCATGGAGGGCATCGACCTGCCGCTGCAGGTGGCGGGTCGCCCGCTGGCCGGCCGCGCCGATGCGGGCGTCAGCCTGGACGATCCCGAGGCGCGCGGCATCCACATGTCGCGGCTCTATCTGGCCCTGGAGCGCCTGACCGACCGGGAGCTGACTCCGGGGCGCCTGCATGAGGTGCTGGCGCACTTTCTCGACAGCCATCACGGGCTCTCGCAGCAGGCCTTCCTCGACCTGAGCGGGGAGGCCATGCTGCGCCGGCCCGCCCTGGTCAGCCCGCTGGCGGGCTGGAAGGCCTATCCCTTCGCGGTGCGTGGCCGGCTCACGGCGCAGGGGTTCGAGGCGCGGCTCGAGCTTTCCATCGGCTACTCCTCGACCTGCCCTTGCTCCGCGGCCCTGGCGCGCCAGCTGATACAGGAACGCTTCGATCGTGATTTCGCCGAGCAAGAGGCCGTCGATTCCCGGGCCATGCGTGACTGGCTGGGCAGCGAGCAGGGCATCGTCGCCACCCCGCACAGCCAGCGCAGCCAGGCGCATCTCGAGCTGCGCCTGGCCCCCGATGTCGAGTCCCTGCCCGTGGTCGAGGTCATCGACCGGGTGGAGTCGAGCCTGGGCACCGCCCTGCAGACGGCGGTCAAGCGCGTCGACGAACAGGCCTTCGCCCTGGCCAACGGCCAGAACCTGATGTTCTGCGAGGACGCCGCCCGGCGCCTGGACCGTGCCCTGCGCGAGCAGCCCGGGGTGGCCGGCTTTCGACTGCGGGTGGTGCACGCCGAGAGCCTGCACGCCCACGACGCCGTCGCGCGCAGCGCGTGGAACTGGCCCGGCGAGCAGGCTGGCTGAGTCTCCTGCGCCGCCGGCATGTAGTAGCCGGCGGCGCAGCGTCAGCGCTGACTCGGCGCACGCGCGGCCGCTTCCCTCCCGCGGCGATGGCCGATCAGGCTGGCCGCCAGGAACAGCAGCGTGGCCAGGCAGACGATGGTGGGGCCGGTGGGCGTGTCGAGTCGATAGGCGGCGGCCAGCCCGCCGTTGGCCGAGAGGACGCCGATGGCCGCCGCGACCAGGGCCATGCGTTCCGGGGTACGGCTGAAAGGCCGAGCCGTGGCGGCGGGAATGATCAGCAGCGCGGCGATCAGCAGCACGCCCACCACCTTGATGGCCACCGCCACCACCATGGCCAGGCACAGCGTCAGCACCAACTGTTCGCGCTTCGGGTCGAGGCCGGCGGCATGGGCCAGGTCGGGGTTGAGAGTGGCGGTCAGCAGGGCCGACCAGCGATAGTCGAGCAGGGTCAGCACCAGCAGGGCGCCGCCCCAGATGATGGCCAGGTCCGCACGGCTTACCGCGAGGATATCGCCGACCAGATAGCCCATCAGGTCGATGCGTACGCCGGAGACGAAGGACACGGCCACCAGACCGAAGGCCAGCGCCGAATGGGCCATCACCCCCAGCAGGGTATCCATGGCATAGCCGCGACCGCTCAGTACCGACACGGCCAGGGCCATCAGCAGCGAGACCGCCAGCACGCCGGCGAACAGCGAGGTCGAGAGCACCAGGGAGAGCGCCACACCGAGAATGGCAGCGTGGGCGGTGGCGTCGCCAAAATAGGCCATGCGTCGCCAGACCACGAAGCAGCCGAGCGGCGCGGCCGCCAGGGCCACGCCGGTGCCGCCGAGCGCCGCGCGGAACAGGAAGTCGTCGAGGATCATGCCGAAGCCTCCGTGGGTGAGGGGTGATGTCGGTAGAAGCCCACCGCGTCGCGTTCGTCGAGCCCCAGCAGGTCACGATAGGCCGGGGAGCCGGCCACCGTCTCGGGGCTGCCCTGGCAGCAGATATGGCCGTTGAGGCATATCACCCGGTCCGAGGCCTGCATCACCGCGTGCAGCTCGTGGCTGACCATCAGCACCGTGCAGCCGAGCTCCCGGCGCACGCTCTCGATCTGGCGATAGAAGGCCGCGGTGGCGCGGTGGTCGAGGCCCTGGTTGGCCTCGTCGAGGATCAGCAGGTCGGGGCGTCCGAGCAGGGCGCGTGCTAGCAGCACGCGCTGAAACTGCCCGCCCGACAGGCCAGCCATCTGGCGCTCGGCGAGCCCCTCGGCCCCGGCCTGCTCGAGGGCGCGATGCGCGTCGTCGGCGGGCCGGCGCCGTGGCAGGGCCAGGAAGCGCGCCACGCTCATCGGTAGGGTGGGGTCGATGTGCAGGCGTTGCGGCACGTAGCCGATGGACAGTCCTGGTCGACGGGTGATGGTGCCGCGGGTCGGCGCCAGGGCACCGATGATCACCCGCATCAGGGTGGTCTTGCCCGAACCGTTGGGGCCGACGACCGTCACGACCTCTCCCGCGTCCAGGGCCAGGTCGATGCCCGCCAGGATGGAATTGCCGCGACGGGAGACGCCGATATCGTGAAGGGACAGCAGATGCATGGACATTACCGGATGATTTCACCGTTGGGCGCCTGTCACCGAGGATGTCTGGCCGACCCGCTCCAGGCGGCGACGAGGTGGAGGCTTGTCATTTTGGTTATGTTATAACATATTATTGGTCGTCATAAAGACCAACGACATCCAGGAGATCTGCCATGTCCCGTCACGCTCGCCCGCTGCTGGCGCTACTCGCCGTTCCGACCCTCGCCGTGGCCGAAGTGCCCAGAGTGGCGGTGGACATCCCTCCGGTGCATGCCCTGGCGGCCCAGGTCATGGGGGATCTCGGCGCGCCCGAGATGGTCATCCGGCCCGGTGCCTCGCCCCACGGCTACTCGATGCGCCCCTCCGAGGCCGAGAGCCTGGATCGCGCCGAGGTGGTGTTCTGGGTGGGGCCGGCGCTGACGCCCTGGCTCGGGGACTCGATCGATACCCTGGCCGGCGATGCCCGGACGGTTCCGCTGCTGGAGGCGCCCGGTCTCACGCGCCATGACTTCCGCGAGGGGGCCACCTTCGAGGCCCATGACCATGGTGGTGACACCGGGCATGGCGGTCACGCTGCTGCCGACCATGACCATGACCATGACCATGACCATGACCATGACCATGACCATGACCATGACCATGACCATGACCATGACCATGACCATGACCACGACCATGACCATGACCACGACCACGACCACGACGCTGGGCATCATCATGCCCACCACGGCCTCGATCCTCACGCCTGGCTGGATCCGCGCAATGCCCAGGTGTGGCTCGGTGTCATGGCCGAGACGCTGGCCGAGGCCGACCCGGAACATGCCGAGACCTACCGCGACAACGCCCGCCGCGGCCAGGCACGGCTGGATACGCTGATCGAGGAGGTACAGCAGCGTCTCGATGCTGCAGGCTCGCCCCAGTTCATCGTCTTCCACGATGCCTATCAGTACTTCGAGCGGCGCTTCGAGGTGCCGGCCGCTGGGGCCATCTCGCTGGGCGACGCTTCCGACCCGAGCCCGGCGCGAATTCGCGAGATCCAGCGGAAGGTCGCGGATCTGGGCATCGACTGCGTCTTCTCTGAGCCTCAGTTCAACCCCGACCTGGTGCGCAGCGTGTTCGGCGACATGCCCGTGGATACCTCGACGGTCATCGATCCGCTGGGCGTGGGGCATGAGCCTGGCCCCGACCTCTATGCCGGAGTCATCCGCGACCTGGCCGAAGGCGTGGCGCAGTGCGCGACGCATTGACGACGGCAAGCAGGCGCGGGGAAAAGGTGTCTGTGGGGGAGGCCGTGGGGCGAGCGAGATGGTCATGTGGCGATGTCTTGGGCAGCGCCGAACCTCCTGCTAGAGTTTCGGGGCAATCATCCCGACACGCACGGAGGACTGCGTCCGATGAGCATCTCCGACGCCCGGCTTGGCATCCTGCTGCCCGATGACGGTCCGGACGACTACGAGTGGCACGATCTGGCCGCGAGCCAGGATGGTGGGTCTCCCCGTTTCCTGGTGGGGAAGGTGTCCAGCGATGGCCATCATTCGCCGGCGGCGCTGTTGGCCCTCGGCGACCCCGAGCGGCTTGCGCCGGTAGGCCGCGAGCTCGTCGCTCAGGGCGCCGAGGCCGTGGTCTGGGCCTGCACCAGCGCCAGCTTCATCGGCGGGCTCGACTGGGCCCGCGAGCAGGAAAGCCGGCTGGAAGCGATGCTAGGCGTGCCGGTCACCAGCACCGCACTGGCCTTTCTGGAGGCCCTCGAGGCGTTGGGTCACCGCCAGGTGGACCTGCTCAGCCCCTATCCCGACGACGTCACCCTGCGTCTGGTGAGCTTCCTGCGCGAGGGCGGCGTGTCGGCGGGTACGGTGAAGTCCCTCGACTGCCCCTATGCCGCCGATTCCCACGCCGCCGACATCCTGGACGAGGTGAGATCCCTGCGGGCGCAGCATCCCGGGGCCACTGCGCCGCTGCTGATCCCCGATACCGCCGTCAACAGCCTCGACATGCTGGCGACCCTGCAGTCAGAGGCGGGCAGGCGCGTGTTGACCGCCAACCAGGTGACACTCTGGGCCGCACTTCGTCGCCTGTCGCTCGTCGAGGCTACCCCACGGCCGCTGGGTGATCTGGACGGGCTGCGCTGAGCGCAACCGGACGGCTTGGCAAGCGAGATCGGCGACACGCCTGCCCCGGCAGGAGGATTTTTTTTCATCGGCCTCTCGCAGCAGTGGCCGAGAACTATAGTGAAAGTGCCAACGCCGGGCGCCCACCCAAGGCGGCCAGAAGGCGAAGCGCCGAGAACCAGGGGCCTCTCACGGGTCCCTCCTCACCTCCCGCGACTCCTCTCCACCACACCAGGACGGGCATGGCTGGTGGCACGGTCGTGCCTCGGTCGAGCATCGTGTCGACCGGGCGCATGCTTAGCAATACGGATCGTAGAATCGTTGAGGTGTCCCATGAAACACATGATTCTGGCGACGTCATTCGTCGTGGGGGTATTGGCATCGGCATCGCTGATGGCCATGGAGGCCCCCATGTCGGCATCGCCTCACACGGATGTTCGTACGGCCCCAAGCGATAGCGTGCTGAAGGCCGGTGAAGCGCCGCTGCTGTTGGCGGCGGGCGACGCCTGGGAGGTACGCAGCGAGCGCTTGCAGAAGCCGCTGAGTCCCAAGACCCTCAAGGCGATGCCGCAACGCGAGGTGCGTGACACCACCCCCTGGTGGCGTTGAGTCGCATAGCGCGTCGATATGGAGAGAGATCGGCCGGGGCCATGCCCCGGCCATTTTCTTGGCGTGGCCGATGGCCTTTGCGCGAGGTTCTCATCGGCTAGGCTGGGAGCGATAGCGCAGCCCGAGGAGAGGCACCATGAAGCTAGCAGGATCCTGCCATTGCGGGTCGATACGCTTTCGCGTGGAGGCGCCGCACCCCTATCCCTTCAACCGTTGCTATTGCTCGATCTGCCGCAAGACCGCGGGTGGGGGTGGCTACGCCATTAATCTCGGGGCGCTCGCCGAGACCCTGGAGGTCGAGGGCGCCGAACATGAGGCGGTCTATCACGCGGTCATCGACGGCGAGACGAGCGCCGGCGAGCGACACTTCTGTTCGCACTGCGGCAGTGCGCTGTGGGTCTATGATCCTCACTGGCCCGATCTAGTGCATCCTTTTGCCTCGGCGATCGATACCGCATTGCCGGTAACGCCGGAGCGCGTACACCTGATGCTGGACAGCAAGGCATCCTGGGTGGAGGTCGAGGCGGGTCCCGATGACCGTTGTTACGCCGGCTACCCGGACGAGAGCCTCGCCGAGTGGCACCGGCGGCTGGGGTTGGAGCGATAGGCCGGCAAGAGCCCGCGAGAAAAACGCGCGGCGGGCTAGGGCCCGCCGCGCGTCGTGTCGCCGCCGGCCCCGTGGGGCCGGATCAGGGTCAGTGGAAGACGTTGAAGCTCTCGGCGTTGATCCACAGGTGCATCAGCACGCTGGCCACGTAGCCCAGCGCGATGACCGGCGCCCAGCGCATGTGCGCGGCGAAGGTGTAGATACCACGGGCCTGGCCCATCAGCGCCACCCCGGCGGCGGAGCCCACCGACAGCAGGCTGCCGCCGACGCCGGCGGTCAGGGTGATCAGCAGCCAGTTGCCCATGGACATGTCGGGATCCATGGAAATCACCGCGAACATCACCGGAATGTTGTCGACCACCGCCGAGATCAGGCCCAGCACCACGTTGGCCCAGGTTGGATCCCAGCCGGCATAGAGGGTCTCGGACAGCAGCGCCAGATAGCCCATGAAGCCCAGGCCGCCGACGCTCATCACCACGCCGTAGAAGAACAGCAGGGTGTCCCACTCTGAGCGAGCGATCCGGGTGAAGACGTCGAATGGCACCACGCTGCCCAGCGACTCGAGCTTGCGCCAGTCACCGCGCTGGCTGTAGCGGGTGCGCTTGCGCTCGAGCGAGCGCGGCAGGCTGCGCCGCAGGTAGTAGCCGAAGAACTGCAGGAAGCCTAGCCCGGTCATCATGCCCAGCGCCGGCGGCAGGTGCAGCACGGTGTGGCACAGCACGGAGATGACGATCGTCAGCAGGAACAGCAGGACGATACGCCTGGCGCCGCGCTTGAGCCAGATGTGCTCCTCGAGAGGGCTCGGCTGCTTGTTCTTGATGAACAGGCTCATGATGACGGCCGGCAACAGATAGTTGACCAGCGACGGCCCCAGCAGCTCGAAGAATTCCTGGAACTCGACCAGCTTGGACTGCCAGACCATCAGCGTGGTGATATCGCCGAAGGGGCTGAAGGCGCCACCGGCGTTGGAGGCCACCACGATGTTGATGCAGCACAGGCCGATGAAGCGATTGTCGCCCTCGGCCACCTTGAGCACCACGGCACACATCAGCATCGCGGTGGTCAAGTTGTTGGCAACGGTCGAGATCCAGAAGGCGAGAATGCCGGTGATCCAGTACAGGGCGCGATAGCTGAAGCCCTTTTCCACCATCCAGGCGCGCAGCTTGTCGAACACCCGTCGCTCCTCCATGGCGTTGACGTAGGTCATCGCCACCAGCAGGAACAGCAGCAGCTCGGTGTATTCGAGCAGGGTTTCCTTGAAGGCGTGCTCGGCGGCATCCGGCAGGCCTTCCTGGACGTAGACCCAACCGATCAACGCCCAGATAAGGCCCGCCGCCACCAGCACGGGCTTCGACTTGCGCATGTGCAGCTGCTCTTCTGCCATGACCAGGCCATAGGCAAAGATGAACAGCGTGACGGCAATGAACCCGCTAAGCGAGTAGGTGAGGTCCAGCTCGCCGGCCCCGGCGGCCAGCACCTGGGGGCTGAACAGCAGCAGAGCGGCAAGCACGACAAAACCTGGCAGCCGGTCGCGTTGCCGGAGCCAGTGTTGCGTACGACATCTTGTCAGCATGACGAAAGCATCCTGAGGTAGGAGAGGAAGGGGGGTTAAAAAAGCGTGCGTAATTCTACTACATGGCCGACTCGATCACTATGGACGTTTCATCTAGTTAAGGGCTCCAGGCCCCCGACTTTCGGCTAGTTTCGAAGGCATCGTCACGGTCATCTGCCGGGCGGGCGCCAGCCTGGCAGCGCTGGCTTAAGGAACCCTTAAGGATCGGGAAAGATCGCGGGCGATGTGCGGCGCCCGTCGAGCGTGACTCACGGCGTGTCTTCTGGTGGTAAAAAGCGGGCCTGCACCTCCCGACGCCGGCCGCCTCGCTCCATCACACAGGAGCAGGGCGGTGCCGGGGGCTCGGCGCGCAGGCATCCGCGACATCTCATGGCAGCAGGCTCCCGGTATTCGAGACCCCCTGGTCCGCCAGCTGATGCGGCACCGCATGGCCATTGACCAGGTGGCGCACGCCCAACAGGCCCGCCACCAGGGTGTCGTCCTCGCTGGCCATGGCGCGGTCCTAGACCAGTTGAGCCTGGATGAAGGCCGCCCGATGCGTGGCGCCTTCGAAGCCGTGCGTGGCGAAACTCTACTCGAGCGTGGGCGATAGGCGGGCGAGACCGGCGCCGGCGAGGGTGGCGATGACGGTGGCGGAGTGTGGCGGCATGGGGTCTCCGGCGAGACATCCTCCCATCAGCCTATCCCGGGGTGTTGTCGCGGCAAAGGCCGATGTTCGTCCGGCGTTCCGGTTGTCCCCTTGGGGATATCGTGCCGCCATGGATGGTGGTGCTATCAATGCCGTGTCCTTCAACAACAACAAGGGGATGGCAACGCAAGACTCGACGCATTACCCACGCGAGCATGGCCTGGGCGCCGAGCCCCATCTGCGCCGCGGCCTGGCGCTGTTGGCGGCGGTAGTGGCCGCGAGCCTGAGCGGCCACCTGCTGGTGGATGATTCGGCCTATGGCCTCTATGCGCTGCTGCCCACCCTGGTGGTGATTGGCATGGCGCTGCTCACTCGCCGCACCCTGGAAGCGCTCCTGGCCGGCTGTCTCAGCGGCTTCCTGATTCTCTCGCCGACCACGGCGGTGCAGGATATGGCGGTGTCCGGCCTCGAGGTGATGCAGAACCCGACCATGGGCTGGATCATCCTGGTCTGCGGCCTGCTGGGCAGCCTGATCGGGCTGCTGCAGTTTGCCCGCGGCACCGAGGCCTTCAGCCTCAGTGCCGGTCGCTACCTGCGTAGCCGGCGCAGCGCCATGCTTGGGGCGACGGGCCTTGGGGTGCTGATCTTCATCGACGACTACCTCAACGCCATGACGGTCTCGGCGGCCATGAAGCGTCTGTTCGACAGCCTGGGGCTCTCGCGCTCGATGCTGGCCTACATCGTCGACTCCACGGCCGCCCCGATCTGCCTGCTGATCCCCTTTTCCACCTGGGCAATCTATTTGGCGGGGCTGCTGGAGAGTCACCAGCTGGCCGAGGCCGGCCAGGGGTTTGGCTATTACCTCGGCCTGGTGCCCTACCTGATCTACCCCTGGGTCGCCCTGGCGCTGGTGCTGCTGGTGGCCTCGGGCATCGTCCCGGCGCTCGGGCGCATGAAGGCCGCCGAAGGCGGCGACGAGACCCGCGAGCATGAAGAGGCCGGCGACGACGCCGAGCGACGTACGCGGCGGCCTCCTCGGTTGATGAACTTCGTGCTGCCGGTGGTCACCTTGCTGTTGGCGACCTGGTGGTTCGACATCGACGCCCTGATCGGGGTCGGCTTCGCGCTGCTGGTCACCCTGGGGTTGTATATTGCCCAGGACATTGCGCCGCTCGGTCGGTTGTTCGATGAGCTGCTGACGGGCTTCCAACAGATGCTGCTGCCACTGGGTATCGTCTTCGCTGCCTTCATGCTGCAATCGGTCAACCAGGGCCTGGGGCTCACCGAGACCCTGGTCGCCTGGGTGGAACCGGTGATGCGCGGTAGCTGGCTGCCCGGCGTGACCTTCCTGCTGCTGGCCGCGTTGGCCTTCGCCACCGGATCGTTCTGGGGCGTCTATGCCATCGCCTTTCCCATCGTCATTCCCATCGCCCAGGCCACCGATGCCTCCTTGCCGCTCACTCTGGGGGCGATGATCTCCGCCGGGGCCTTCGGCTCCCATGCCTGCTTCTTCGGCGATTCGACCGTGCTCAGTGCGCGCGGCTGCGGCATCTCGCCGATCCATCATGCTCTGACCCAATTGCCCTATGTGCTGATGTCGGCGCTGATCAGTGCCGCGGCTTATTTCCTGCTGGCTTGAACAAGGACAAGACGATGCGACGTACCGGTTTTGCATTTCACGAACACTGCATGTGGCATGACGGTGGCCCCTGCTCGGTGTTTCCCGCCCCCGGGGGACACGTCCAGCCGGCGGGCGCTGCCGAGCACCCGGAGACCAAGCGTCGGCTGCGCAATCTGGTGGAGATGACCGGCCTGATTGACCAGCTGGTGCCGCTCAAGGGCACGCCGGCCGAGGAGGCGGACCTGCGGCGCTTTCACACCCGAGACTACCTGTCGCGGCTCGCCGAGATGAGCGAGCTTGGACACGGCGAGGCGGGAGAGTGCGCGCCGGTGGGCCGCGACAGCTATGCGATCGCGCGACGCTCTGCCGGGCAGGCGATCGCCGCCATGGAGGCGGTGCTGCGGGGCGACTGCGACAACGCCTACGCGCTGTGCCGGCCGCCGGGGCACCACGCCGAACCCGATCGCGGGCGGGGCTTCTGCCTGCTGGGCAACATCCCGGTGGCGGTCATGGCCATGCAGGCGCGGCATGGCCTGGGCCGCGTGGCGGTGATCGATTGGGACGTGCATCACGGCAACGGCACCCAGCGCGCGTTCTGGGACAGCGGCGAAGTGCTTACCCTGTCGCTGCACCACGATAACAACTACCCGCTGGGCAGTGGGGGGCTGGAGGAACGAGGCGAGGGCGCCGGTTACGGCTACAACCTCAACGTGCCGCTGCCCGCCGGCAGCGGGATCGGGGCCTACCTGGCCTGCATGGAGCGCGTAGTGCTGCCGGCGCTAACTCGCTTCAAGCCCGAGCTGATCGTGGTGGCTTGCGGTTATGACGCCGCCGCGATGGATCCGCTGGGCTGCATGCTGCTCGACAGCACCACCTTCGGGCGCATGACACGCATGCTGGTGGACGCCGCCGGCGACCTCTGCGGGGGGCGGCTGGTGATGGTCCACGAGGGCGGATATTCCGAGGGCTATGTGCCGTTCTGTGGCCATGCGGTGATCCAGGCGCTGTCGGGCAGCACCATCGCCGCCGAGGACCCGGCCGCGGCGGAGATCGCCCAGTGGGGACAGCAGTCCTTGCAGCCCCATCAGGCGGCGCTGATCGAGCGGGCCGCTGCGATGCTCGAGGCGATCGGATAAGCTTGAGGCCTGTCGCCGCCGATCCGCCCCCTGACGAGAGGATGCCCATGGTGCCTGCCTCCCGCGAGAGCCTAGCGCCTGCCAGTCTGGCCCCGGTGGCTCGACTGGCCGATCAGGTACGCTCGCCCGAGTTCCTGGAAGGCCTCGGGCGAGCGCTGGAGGCGTATTTTCCCGATATCAGCCACGTGGTCTTCCACTTTCCCCGCGGCGGGCGACCCACGGTGCTGGCCGACAACCTCTCCGCCGAGCTGGACCGGCGCGTGCTGGTGCCCTACGTGGAGCGCATGTACCTGCTCGATCCCTTCTATCGCTACTGGCAGACGATGCCCCAGGCCGGACTTCGGACGCTGGACGAGCTGGCGCCGGCCGGCTTTCGCCACAGCGACTACTTCGCCACCTACTATCGCGACCTCGGGCTCTACGACGAGGCCGCTGCCTTCTTCCCGCTGGGGCAAGGCGAATGCCTGTCGCTGTCCTTCGGCTTCTACCGACGGCATCACGCCACCCACCAGGCCGAGCTCATGGCCATCCTGGCGTACCTGTTTCCGCTGCTTGAGGCACTGATACGCCAGTTCTGGCTCGCCAGCAGCCTGCACCTGCCGACGCTCCACGAGTCGCCGACGCTGCTCGAGAGCTTTGGGCAGGATTGCCTCAGCGAGCGCGAGCGCCAGGTCGCCTGGCTGATCCTGCGCGGCCATACCGGCCCAGAAATGGCGCGGGAACTGGGCATCACTCTTGGCACCCTGAAGAATCATCGCAAGCGCCTCTACGCCAAGCTCAACATTGGCAGCCAGGCCGAATTGTTCCGCCAGTTCATGCTCTTCCAGCATCGAGAGACGCGCGCCTGATCTGGTCCGCCATCTCGCGAGCCTAGGCGCCCGGCGTTATCCTGTGCGCATGGTAGTCACTGGCACAGGAGCGCTTGGCATGGCGCAGCAATCACAGCACGGCATCCCGGTCGGCATCAGCGCCTGTCTGACCGGTCAGGAGGTGCGCTACAACGGCGGCCATAAGCGGTCGCGCTATTGTCTCCAGGTGCTTGCGGAGCGCTTTGCGTTCGAGCCTTTCTGCCCGGAGCTGGCGGCCGGGCTGGGCGTACCCCGCGAGCCGATCCGCCTGGTCGGGAAGAGTGGCGAGATACCCCGCGTCAAGGGCACCGTCGACGAGACGCTGGACGTTACCGAGCGGCTGGAAGAGGTAAGTGAGACCTTCATCGAGGCGCACCGCCACCTGCGCGGCTTCATCCTGATGAAAGGCTCGCCCAGCTGCGGTCTCGAGCGGGTCAAGGTCTATCACCCCAACGGCATGCCCAGCCATGCCGATTCCGGTGCCTTCGTGCGTGCCTTGCGCCGTGGCTTTCCGGAGCTGCCGCTGGAGGAGGAAGCACGGCTCAACGACCCGGTGCTGCGTGAGAACTTCATCACTCGTATCTATGCCCTGGACGACTGGAAACGCAGCGTCGAACCGGCGCCCAGCCATCATGCCCTGCTGCAGTTCCACAGTCGCCAGAAGTTCCTGCTCATGGCGCATCGGGTAGAGACCTATCGCGAGCTTGGCCGCTATCTGGGCGAGGCTCACCAGGTGCCGGTGGAGGAGGCCATGGCCCACTACCTGCAGCGCTTCATGGCGGCGCTGTCGAGGCCGGCGACCCGCAAGTCCCACACCAACGCGCTGATGCACGTGATGGGCTATCTCAAGCGTGCCCTGGACGGCGAGACCCGCCAGGACCTGCTGGCCGTGGTGGAGGAGTATCGCCTCCAGCAGGTGCCCCTGGCGGTGCCCATGCGGCTGCTCAACCACTATCTCAAGCGCCACGGCTCCGACTACATCCGTGCTCAGTCCTATCTCGACCCACATCCCTACGAGCTGGGCCTGCGCAATGCCATCTGAGCCGGACCTCGAGGCTCGCTTTGTCGCGCTCACTCGCCTGCTGGCCGACGGACAGCCGCTGTGGCGACCGCTGCCGTTCCAGCACCGTGCCATGCCTTGGGGAGCGCATGCCCCGGGGCTCGCCGAGGCGCTGCTGGCGCTGCCCGACGACGCGATCGAGCGGCTCCAGGCGGCGCCCTTCGAGGCGTCACCGCTGGCGGCCTGGCTGCCGGTGGCCGAGCTTGCCGAGGCCGCGGCCCTGCCTGACCTGTCGGCAGGCGGCGCTGCGCTGCCCGAGGCCTGGGGCGAAGGCATCGGGGCGCGCAAGTGGCGCCAGCTCCAGGCCTTCGCCGGTTGCGTGGCACCCGCCGAGGGCGAGTCGCTGGTGGAGTGGTGTGCCGGCAAGGGCCACTTGTCACGCACCCTGGCGCGGCTGCATGGCCGGCCGGTGACGGGCCTGGAGTGGCAGGCGGCGCTTTGCGAGGCGGGCCAGGCCCTGGCCGAGCGGCAGTCGCAGCCGGTGCGGTTACACCAGCAGGACGTGCTGGACGATGACGCCGGTGATTGGTTGGGGCCCGGGCGTCGGGTCACGGCACTGCACGCCTGCGGCGATCTGCACGCCCGGCTGCTCGAGTTGGCCGCCGAACGCGGCGCCGCGGTGAGTCTGGCGCCCTGCTGCTATCACCGCACCGAGGCCAGTGAGTATCGCGCGCTGTCGCGTCGCGGACGGGCGCTGATGGCCCAGCACGGCCTGGCGCTGTCCCGCGAGGATCTGGCCATGGCGGTGCAGGAGACGGTGACCGCGCCGCAGGGCGTGCGCCGCCACCGGCAGCGCGCCAATGCCTGGCGGCTGGGCTTCGACCGACTGCAGCGCGAGGTGCGTGGCCATGATGCCTACCTGCCGGTGCCGAGCCTCGCCTATGGCCGGTTGCCCGATGACTTTGCCGGCTTCTGCCGCTGGGCGGCCGAGCGCAAGGGCGTCGCGTTGCCGGCCACGCTCGATTGGGCGGCCTTCGAGACAGCGGGTTGGCGGCGCCTGGCCGAGGTCTCGCGGCTGGAGCTGGTGCGCCATCTTTATCGTCGCCCGCTGGAGGTCTGGCTGGGGCTGGATCGCGCCTGGCGACTGGTGGAGGCCGGCCAGCAAGTGCGCCTCGGTACCTTCTGCACGCGGGAGCTGACGCCTCGCAACCTGCTGCTCGAGACATGCTGATCGAGCCGGTTGTCGGGGCCCGGGGTGCGGCGCCATTATGACCCTGCACACCATGGGAATACAGACTAGGAAGACCGCATGTCCGACGACGACCTCCTGATCCGTCCGCTCCAGATGAGCGACAAGCCGGAATGGGCCCGCCTGTGGCAGGACTATCTGACCTTCTACGGCACCGAGCTGCCGGAGGCGGTGTACGACAACACCTTCGCGCGCCTGCTGACCCCGGGCCCCGGCGAGCCGAGCGGCTTCGTGGTCGAGGTGCCGGGGGAGGGGGAGCCGGATGCTCCGGCGCTCGCCGGACTCGTCCACTACCTGTATCACGCCCACTGCTGGAAGCTGACCTCGGTCTGCTATCTTCAGGACCTGTTCGTCGACTCCCGCTATCGCGGGCGACGCCTGGGGCGGCAACTGATCGAGCGGGTCTACGCCCAGGCCAGCGAAGACGGGGCGCCCGACGTCTACTGGATGACCCAGGACTTCAATCGCGAGGCCCGGCAGCTGTACGAGCGCGTTGGTGCGCTGACGCCGTTCATCAAGTATGTGCGACCTCCGCGCGATGCCTGAGGGCATGCCCGGCGCGCCAGCGCCAATGCCCTGACAGCGCTCGGCCACGCGACGAGGCGTGGCCGAGCGGTGGCGGACCCGAGCCGGGGTCAGTGGGGGCGGCTGAAAGCGCCATGGCGGCTTTCGGCCATCAGGCGGTCGAACTCGTTGCCGCTCATGTGCACCAGCGTTTCGTGGTCGCCGGCATCGAAGTAGATGTCAGACTGGTGGCGTAACTGGTCGTCGAGGTAGACCTGCAGGCCGTAAGCCTGGCCCACGGCGATCGTCGCGCCGGGGTCACAGTCGCTGAACTCGTGCTGAATCTCCTCCTCGCTGGCCAGTTCGAGCTTCTCGTGGAACATCTGCGAGAGTTTCTCCAGATCCGCATCGCAGGTGCTGGGCACCACGGCGACGCGATAGCCCTGGTCGCCGTGCAGCATGATCGCCTTGGCCATCTGGCTGCCGCCGATGTGTGACACCTGGGCGATGCGGCTGGTGGAAACTTCGCGTGGATGGGGAACCTCCTCGTAGTCGATATCACAGGCGCGGAGGTACTCCCGTATCGTCATCGGCATGGCCATGACGTGCACTCCTTCGGCCCCGTGGGCCGACCCATCGGATTACCGTGCCTCCCTTCTTGGCATGCGTGTCTCCCTGATGACAAGAATAGTCTCCATGGTGTGTGTTACCCACGTCGTAGTTGAGCGGAAGCCCTGTCCGAAGGCTTGAGCATTGTCGACGACGGCGTGTCGCTGTCAGCGCTTTTCGCACACTGCCAGGACGCGCGTGGCGATATCGCAGAGCCCCTCCGGCTGCCAGGCGCTGCGCCCGATGAACAGGCCGGCGACCTCGGGCAGGGCAGCGAGCTCCGCGCAGTTTCCCGGGTTGACGCTGCCGCCGTAGAGCACCGGCAGCGTTGCGCCCTGGGGCGTCGTCGGCAGCGCCTCGCGAATCCGGCGATGCATCCAGCCGGCATCCTCGGCCGCGGCGGGTGTGCCGTGTTCGCCGATGGCCCATACCGGCTCGTAGGCGATCAGCACGCGGTCCAGCGCCTCGGCGGGTACATCGCTGAGGGCGATCCGGCACTGGCGGATCACGGTATCGGCGGCCACGCCCTGGGCCTTCTCCTCGGCGGTCTCGCCGACGCAGATCAGCGGGCGCAGCCCGTGTGCCAGGGCGGCTCGAACCTTGCGGTTGATCGCGCTGTTGGTCTCGTTGAAGTACTCGCGTCGCTCGGAGTGCCCCAGCTCGACGATGTCGGCGCCGCAGTCCCGAACCATCAGCGGCGATATCTCCCCGGTGTAGGCGCCATCATCGGCCCAGTGCATGGTCTGGGCGCCGACCATCACCGGCGTTTCGGCCAGCGCCTGGCACACCTTGCTTAGCGCGGTGAAGGGGGGAATCACGAAGCCTTGCAGCCGCGGATCGCGCAGCACGTCGGCGTCCTGCAGGGCGGCGCAGTAGTCGGCGGCCTCACCCAGCGTCTTGTTCATCTTCCAACTGGTGCCTACCCAGAATGGCGTGGTCATGTCGGGCGTCCTCTCATTTAGTCGATCGGTGTCGTCGCTCTCGGTGGGCATCAGGCGTGGCGAATGCCGTAGTCGCGTATCCAGGCCAGTGAGGCTTCGGTCCCGGTGCTGGGGCTGTACTCCAGCGAGATGAAGCGGTCGAAGGCCAGGCGTTCCAGCTCGGCGAACAGGAAGCGGTAGTTGATCTCCCCGGTGCCCGGCTCGTGGCGCCCCGGATTGTCGGCCAGTTGGAGGAAGCCGATGCGATCCAGGTGCTGGCGCAGCGTTTCGACGAGCTCTCCCTCCGAGCGCTGCATCTGATAGAAGTCGTACTGGATCAACAAGTTGGGATGGTCGACTGCGTCCAGAAGGGCCACCGCCTGGGCGGTGTTGACCAGTGGATAGCCGGGGTGGGTAATGGGATTGAGCGGCTCCACCAGCAGGCGGATGCCGGCCTGGGCGGTGGCCTCGGCGGCAAGGCGCAGGTTGTCGATCAGGGCCTGGTGCTGAGGCTCCGGTGCCAAGCCCTCGCCTGGGTAGCCCAGCGGGCAGTTGAGCTGGCCGCAGCCGAGTTTTCCGGCGATCTCGATGGTGGCGTCGAGCCCGCGGAGGAACTCGTCGCGGCGATCCGGCAGCACCGCGATGCCGCGCTCGCCGGCCTCCCAGTCGCCGCCCGGCAGATTGAAGTGAATGATCTCCACGCCGGCCCGGTCGGCGGCCTCGCGAATCGCCTCGGGGCGCTCGCAGAACGGATAGGGATTGTGGAACTCCACGTAGCGAAAGCCCGCGGTGCGGGCACGGGCGAAGCGCTCCAGGAAGGGCACCTCGGTGAACATGAACGTCAGATTGGCGGCGAGCTTGAGCACGCTGACCTCCTGCCTTGTCGTTGTTGGTGGGGCCTGGGGCACCGCTTCATGGTGCCGTTTGGCCCGTCATGGTGAGGCCGTCGGGGTCGATATCGCGCATCGACGGAACGTCTTGACAGTCTCGATAACCTACCCTAGCGTTATTTTTAACAATGCATGAACAAAATATCAAAACCGGAGACGGCCATGAGCAACACCCCGACCAGCCACAGCGAGAGTGACCTGGCCCTGAGAGCGGCTTGGCTTTCCTATGTGGGGGGCTATACCCAGGCACAGATCGCCGAGCGCCTGATGGTGTCGCGCATGAAGGTGCATCGGCTGATCGCTGCGGCCCACGAAATGGGCGCCGTCCAGGTGTTCATCAAGGGCTCGCCCGAGGCGTTGCTGACCCTGGAAGACGAGCTCAAGCGGCGCATGAACCTCGAGACCTGCTCGGTGGTGCCGGCGATGCCGGCGGAGGAGGGCGTCAACCCCGCCGCCAATCTGGGCATGGCCGCGGCCTACTACCTGAAGAGCCGGCTGGATGCCAAGAGCGTCGAGGTGCTCGGGCTGGGCTGGGGCCGAAGCCTGTCGGAGATGGTCAACTGCCTGCCGCAGATGGACTGCCCCCGGCTCAAGATGGTCCCGGTGCTGGGCAGCGTGGTGCGCAAGATGGCTCTGAACCCCTACGACGTCATCCATCGTCTGGTCGACAAGACCGGCGGCGAGGGCTATCTGCTGCCGGTGCCGCTGTTCGCCGACACCGCCGAGCACAAACGCGTGCTGATGGAGCAGCGCAGCGTGCAGGACGTCATCAATATCGCCACGTCCGCCGACCTGACCATGGTGGGGCTGGGCGCGGTGCCGTCCCAGGGCCACTCGCTGCTGATGGAACTCGGCGAGCTCGACGCCGAGGACGCCCGCCGGCTGCGCGACGCCGGCGCCGAGGCCGAACTGCTGGGCCAGTTCCTGGATGCCCACGGCAACCGGGTGGACTGCGAGATCAACGCCCGGACCCTGGGACTCGGCCTCGAGCAGCTGCGTGACCATCACATCGTCGCCGTCGCCGGCGGCGAGGAGAAGGTCGGCGCGACCCTCTCGGTGCTGCGCAGCGAGCTGCTCAAGGGGCTGATCACCGACGAGGTGGTCGCCCGCGCGGTGCTGGACCGGCTCGACCAGGAGAGTAGCTAGGCCACCGCGGCCGACAGTCGAGACACGCCACGACAACGATAACGACGGAAGACGCTGATGACCCGGGCGCGAGGTATGACCCGGGCGTGACGATCTTCCGCGAGGTACCAGGCGGCACCGCATCGCCGGGCCGCTCGCCAGCTCACAACATAGAGACAACATCATGTCGAGCTCGACCCACGACGGCGCCCGCGTGCGTCTCGCCACCGTCCCCGCCCGGGAGGTGTGCCATGCAGGATGAGGTCATCGTCGGCCTGGATGCCGGCACCTCGGTGATCAAGGCCGTGGCCTTCGATCGCCAGGGCCGCGAACTGGCCAAGTCCCAGTGCGAGAATCGCCTCGAGAACCGCCCGGATGGTGGCGTCGAACAGAGCCTGCCGGACACCTGGGCCGCGGCTCGGACCACGCTCCAGCGCCTGTTCGCCGAGCATCCCGCGCTCGTCCCGCGCCTGGCCGCCATCGCGGTGACCGGGCAGGGCGATGGCACCTGGATGATCGACGCCGAGGGGCGTCCCGTGGGCGATGCCCTGCTGTGGCTCGACAGTCGCGCCAGCGACATCGTCTCCCACTGGCGGGCGACCCGCACCGGGCCCGAGGCCTATCGCCGCACCGGGACCGGGCTCAACCAGTCGATCCAGAGCGGCCAGCTGAGTTGGCTCGAGCGCCATGCCCCCGAGCGCCTCGAAGCCGCGGCCACCGTCTTCCACTGCAAGGACTGGCTGTACTTCTGCCTGACCGGCGATCGCGCCACCGACCCGGCCGAGGCGCTGTGGACCTACGGCGACTTTCGCAGCGGCGAGTACTCCGACGCGGTGCTCGAGGTTTTCGGCCTGTCCGGGTACCGCGACCGGCTGCCGCGGATCGTCGACGGCAGCCGCGAGCACGGCGCCCTCGACGCTGAGGTGGCCCGGGAGATCGGCGTGGCCGAGGGCACGCCGGTGGTGCTGGCGCCGGTGGACATGCTGGCCACCGGTCTCGGCGCCGGCGTCTATGAGCCCGGCAAGCGGGTGGCCTGCAGCATCATCGGCACCACCGGTGCCCACCTGTGCGTGCGTGAGGACCCGCGCGACATCGTGCTCAGCAATCAGTCCTGCTACACCATGCCGTGCGTGGCGCCCGACACCTGGGTCCAGCTGTGCTCCAACATGGCCGCGACCCTCAACCTGGAATGGTTCATCAAGGGGCTCAACCAGATGCTCGAGGCGCTGGGCGAAGCGCCACTCGCCGCCGACGGCCTGCTGCCTCGGCTCGATGCGGCGCTGGCCGACACCCCGCCGGGGCGACTCATCTATCACCCCTTCATCTGCGCCAACGGCGAGCGCGGCCCCTTCTTCAATCCCCGTGCTCGGGCCCAGTTCCTGGGGCTGTCCACCGAGGTCAACCACCTGCACATGGCGCGGGCCATCTACGAGGGTGTCGCCTTCGCCGCCCGCGACTGCTACCACGCCCTCGAGGCCCATCCGGAGGAGCTGAGGCTGACCGGCGGCGCCGCCCAGAGCCGCACGCTGTGCACCATCCTCGCCTCGGTGATGGGCGTGCCGGTGCGCACCCTGACGCGGGGCGAAACCGGTGCCGCTGGCGCCGCCATGGTGGCGAGCCTGTGCCTGGGGCATCACCGCGACCTGGCAGAGGCCTGCCGGACCTGGGTGACCCCCTTCCTGGCCGAGGAGTGCGTGGCGCCGGATCCCGCGCTGCAGAACCTCTACGAACGGCTGTTCGGCGTCTATCGCCGTTCCCATACCAATTCCGACGGCTTCTGGCGCCATCTCGAGCGTGTCAACGCCGAGAGTTGAAGCGGCCCACGACATTTCCCCACGGAGGCAGACGGCATGTCCGATTCCCCCGCCCAGTCCCGCCCGCGCGACGAGCGCCCGCTCTACGACCTGCTGATCATCGGGGCCGGTATCAACGGCGCCGGCTTCGCCCGCGACGCCGCCGGCCGCGGCCTGTCCGTCGCGCTGTGCGAGAAGGACGACCTGGCCCAGGGCACCTCGTCGCGCAGCGGCAAGCTGATCCACGGTGGCCTGCGCTACCTGGAGTACTACGAGTTCCGCCTGGTGCGCGAGGCGCTCAAGGAACGCAGCGTGATGCTCAAGAAGGCGCCGCACATCATCTGGCCGATGCGCTTCGTGCTGCCCCACAGCCCCGAGCAGCGCCCGGCCTGGCTGGTGCGCGCCGGGCTGTTCCTCTACGACCACCTGGGCGGCAAGGACGACCTGCTGCCCGGCAGCCGCGGCCTCGACCTGCGCCGCTGCCCGGAGGGCGAGGCGATCAAGGATGCCTATCCCAAGGGCTTCGAATACGCCGACTGCTGGGTCGACGATGCCCGCCTGGTCATCCTCAATGCGCTCGATGCTGCGCGCCTCGGCGCCGATGTCTACACGCGCGCCGCCTGCACCAGGGCGACCCGGCGGGCCGACCGCTGGGAGGTCGAGCTCACCGACACTGACAGCGGCGAGGTCCGTTCGCTGGCCGCCAGGGCGGTGATCAACGCCGCCGGCCCCTGGGTGGACCAGGTGCTCAAGGGGGCGTTCGAGCAGGGCGGCAAGGACCGGGTCAAGCTGGTCAAGGGCAGCCACATCGTGCTGCCCAAGCGCTACGCCACCGCCAACTCCTACCTGCTGCAGAACGATGACAAGCGAGTGATCTTCGTCAATCCCTACGAGGGCGACAAGCTCCTGGTGGGCACCACCGACATCGTCTATGAGGGCGATCCGGACCGAGTAGCGATCGATCAGGGCGAGGTCGACTACCTGCTCGGTGTGGTCAATCGCTACTTTGCGACGCCCTATACCCGGGACGATGTCCTGACCAGCTTCTCCGGGATCCGGCCGCTGTTCGACGATGCCCAGGACAATCCCTCGGCGGTGACCCGCGACTACGTGTTCGATGTTTCCGACGACGCCGGCAAGGCGCCGCTGCTGTCGGTGTTCGGCGGCAAGATCACCACCTACCGAAAACTGGCCGAGCACGGCCTGGAAAAGCTCGCGTCCTACTTTCCGGCCATGGGCAAGACCTGGAACGAGACCGCGCCGCTGCCCGGCGGCGACATGCCGGGCGCCGACTTCGAGGCGTTCCTCAAGGGCCTCCAGCGCGACTACCCCTGGCTCGAGGCAGATACCGCCACCCGCTATGCCCGCCTCTACGGCACGCTTGCCCGCGGGATCCTCGGCGACGCCAGGGACTACGCGGACCTGGGCGAGCACCTGGGGGCCGATCTCTACGCCGTCGAGGCGCGCTACCTGGTCGATCACGAATGGGCACGCAGCGCCGCTGACATCCTCGAACGACGCACCAAGCTCTACCTGGTCATGAGCCCGGCCGAGGTCGAGCGGGTCGAGGCCTGGGTGGCGCGCGAGGTCGGTTCGCCCGAGGGCGCCAGCACCGCGGCCAGCATCGACCGCGTCGCCGCCTCCTGAGGCCGGCTCGGCGCAGAACGGACGACGACAACTTCATACAACGACGTTTTACAACAATGTCTTACAACAACGTATTACAACGGCGAGGTCTTTCATCATGAGTGCGTCAACCAATGCCATATCGCCGTCGCGTTCCGGCAAGGGGCGCGGCCTGGTCGCAGCCATCGGCGTGGCGATCGTCCTGCTCGGCGCCATGGCCCTGGATACCACGATCGTGACGATCGGCTCCCAGGACGACGTCGCCGATGACGGCTTCTCGGCCGAACGCTTCGGTGCCGAACAGTTCCCGCTGGTGCGGGACAGCGTCGAGGCGCGAGCCGTCGAGGCCGATGAGCTGGCGGCCGCGATCGCCGAGGACAAGGCGGCGGCCGGCGAGCGCTACGGCGTGGGGGCCGGCATCGGTCCGGTGATCCCGGTGCGCTTTTCTGGCGTGGTCGGGGAGGGCAAGGCCGGGATCTATCCGGTCGAGGTCGAGGGCCTTCCCGACGACCTGACGATCCGGGTCCAGACCGGGCCGGCGATCAACGGCACCGACCTGCGGGATGCCACCGGCAACATCCAGTTCGGCCAGTTCACCAACCAGATCGAGTACCAGAACGCTGGCGCGGCGCTCAACGATGCGATGAAGGCACAGGTGCTGTCGGGAATCGACGCCGAAGCGCTGTCCGGGCGGACCATCACGGTCACCGGGGCCTTCAAGCTGATCAACCCGAGCAACTGGCTCGTGACGCCGGTCAGCCTGAGCGTGCAGTGAGCCAGAACTTCCTGAATGACGGATGAGCATGCCATGAACGCGACACTTCAAGAACAAGACGGCACCGACGAGGTCATCCTCTCGGCGCGTCATATCGCCAAGTCCTTCGGCAACGTCCATGCCCTGAAATCGGTGCACTTCGACATCCACCGTGGCCAGGTCACCACCCTGTTCGGCGAGAACGGCGCCGGCAAGTCGACGCTGATGAAGATCCTGTCGGGGGTGCTCCAGCCGACCTCCGGCGAGATCCTCCTCGACGGCCGCCCGGTGAGCGTCGCCTCCACGACCGAGGCTCAGCGCCTGGGCATCTCGATCATTCACCAGGAGCTGAGCCTCGCGCCCAACCTCAGCGTGCGCGACAACATCTTCATGGGGCGCGAGCTGGGCGGGCCGACCGGCATCGACTACGCCGAGGAGGAACGTCAGACGCGCTTGTTGATGGAAGAGCTGGACGAGCCCATCGATCCCCGCACGCCGGTGGAGGAACTGCGCCTGGGGCAGCAGCAGATCGTCGAGATCGCCCGGGCGCTGTCGGCCGACTCGCGCATCCTGATCATGGACGAGCCGACCTCGGCACTCTCCGCCTCGGAGGTCGAGGTGCTGTTCCGGGTGATCCGCGACCTCAAGAGCCGTGGCGTCTCGATCGTCTACATCTCCCACCATCTCGAGGAAGCCCTGACCATCACCGACCACGCCGTGGTGCTGCGCGACGGCACCATGACGGCCTATGCCCCGCGTCGTGACATCGACCTGGAGTGGATCGTGACGAACATGGTCGGCGAGGGCTTCGACCTCGGCGCGCCGCCCGGCGGCTACGCCATGGGCGAGGTGGCGCTGTCGCTGCGCGAGGTGTCCGTGCCGGATGCCACGCTGTCGGAGCGTTCGGCGGTCGACCGGCTGTCGCTGGACGTCAGGGCCGGCGAGATCGTCTGCATCTACGGCCTGATGGGCGCCGGGCGCACCGAGCTGCTCGAGAGCGTGGCCGGGCGCCTGCCGCTGTCGGGGGGCAGCGTGCTGCTCCAGGGCCGTGACGTCTCGCGGCTGGGCATCGCCGAGCGCATCGAGCAGGGCCTGGTGCTGGTGCCGGAGGACCGCCAGCGCGACGGGCTCGTGCAGACCATGTCGGTGGGCGAGAACCTGTCGCTGGCCAGTATCGGCAGCTTCACCCGGCGCCTGTTTACTTCGCGCCGACGCGAGCAGTCGGTGGTCGAGGACTCCATTCGCAACGTGCATATCAAGACCGACGGCGGCGGCGCCGAGATCGGCTCGCTGTCCGGCGGCAACCAGCAGAAGGTCGTCATCGGCAAGATGCTGGCCACCCATCCCGACGTCGTGCTGCTCGACGAGCCCAGCCGCGGCATCGACATCGGCGCCAAGGCCGAGGTGTTCCGGTTGCTCAGCGAGGGCGCCCGGCAGGGGCTGGCCGTGGTCTTCACCACATCCGAGGTCGGCGAATGCTTGAGCATCGCCCACCGGGTGGTGGTGATGAGCCGCGGCCGGATCGCCGCCGAGTTCGGCTCCGACGTCAGCAAGGCCGAGATCATGGCCGCCTCGGGCGAGGCCGTGGCCGCCTGAGCCAATCACCAGTGGAGACCATAACAATGACTCATGCCAGCAAAGCTCAACGCAACGCCCAGCCGGATGGCGGCGGCGGATTCGACCTGGGGCGCCTGCTGCTCGAGGGCAGGGCGTTCTTCGCCCTGATCGCGATCATCCTGATCTTCTCGATCCTGTCGCCGGTCTACTTCTCGACCAACAACTTCCTGACCATGTCGTCCCACGTGGCGATCTTCGGCCTGCTGTCGATCGGCATGCTGCTGGTCATCCTCACCGGCGGCATCGACCTGTCGGTGGGTTCCACGCTCGGGTTCGCGGGCGTCTTCGCCGGCTTCCTGATGCAGGGCGTGTCGTTCGAAGCCTTCGGCGTGGTGGTCTATCCGCCGGTGTGGGCGGTGGTGATCCTGACCTGCGCCATGGGCGCCCTGGTCGGTGCCATCAACGGCGTGCTGATCGCCTACTTCAAGGTGCCGGCCTTCGTCGCCACTCTCGGCATGCTCTACGTGGCCCGCGGCGTCGCACTGTTGATGACCGACGGCCTCACCTACAACAACCTCGGCGGCAGCGAGGCGCTGGGCAACACCGGCTTCGACTGGCTGGGCTTCAATCGCCTGTTCGGCGTGCCGGTCGGCGTGCTGGTGCTGGCGGCCGTGGCCATCGCCGCGATGCTGGCGCTGTCGCGCACCCCCTTCGGCCGCTGGGTGTATTCCACCGGCGGCAACGCCCGGGCGGCGGAGCTTTCCGGGGTGCCGGTCAAGCGTGTCCAGGTGTCGGTCTACGTGCTGTCGGGGATCTGTGCGGCCATTGCCGGCCTGGTGCTGTCGTCGCAGCTGACCTCGGCGGGCCCGACCGCGGGCACCACCTACGAGCTGACCGCCATCGCCGGCGTGGTCATCGGCGGGGCGGCGCTGACCGGCGGCCGCGGCAACGTGCGCGGCACCCTGCTCGGCGCCTTCGTGATCGGCTTCCTGTCCGACGGGCTGGTGATCATCGGCGTTTCCTCCTACTGGCAGACCGTGTTCACCGGCGCCGTCATCGTGCTCGCGGTGCTGCTCAACAGCATCCAGTACAAGGGACGCAAGGGTCGCAAGACGTCGCCCTCAGCGGCGTCCGACGACGAGGCATCCTCCGCTTCCTCGCCACAGCGTGTCGCGGCCTGAGCGGCGCGACCGTCTGTCGCCAACCCTGCCGAGCCTTCGGCATCACAACCACAACAGTAAGGAAGGTCCAACATGTTCAAGAACGGAAAACGCCTGCTCATCACCGCCCTTGCCGTAAGCGCACCGCTATTCGCCGGTGTCGCTGCGGCCGACGACAAGGGCCTCATCTCGATCATCGTCAACGATAACTCCAACCCCTACTGGTTCACCGAGGGCAAGATCGCCCGGGAAACGGCCGAGGAGTTGGGCTACGAGGCGAACGTCAGCTCCCACAAGGGCGACACCAACGCCGAGAGTCGCCAGATCGATACCGCGATCACCAACCAGGCCGAGGCCATCATCCTCGATCCGGCCAACGCCGATGGCTCCATCGGTGCCGTGCGCAAGGCCGTCGATGCCGGGATTCCGGTGTTCATCGTCAACGCCGAGATCAACCAGCAGGGGCTGGCCGAGGCGCAGCTGGTGTCCAACAACGCCCAGGGGGCGGCGCTGGGGGCCCAGCAGTGGGTCCAGACCGTCGGCGACGGGGCGGACTACGTCGAGCTCAAGGGCGCGCCCTCCGACAACAATGCCGCCACGCGCTCGAACGGCTACGAGACCGTGCTCAGCCAGTACCCGAGCCTGGAGCGGGTCGGCGTGGACGTCGCCAACTGGGATCGCACTCAGGGCTACAACAAGACGCAGAGCCTGCTGCAGGCCAACCCCGACATCCAGGGGGTGATCAGCGGCAACGACGAGATGGCGCTCGGCGCGATCGCGGCGCTCAAGGAGGCCGGCCGGCTCGACGAGGTGGTGGTCGGCGGTTTCGACGGCTCGCCCGATGCCATCGACGCCATCAAGGCCGGCGAGATGGCCTACACGGTGCTGCAGCCGGTAGCGATCTTCTCCGAGCAGGCGGTGCGCCTGGCCGACCAGTTCGTGCGCACCGGCGAGACCGGCCTTGCCAGCGAGAAGAAGCTCTTCGACTGCTTCCTCGTCACCGCCGACAATGTCGACCAGTACAGCGCGCCCTTCGTGCTCGACATCTGACGCTGCCTCGGGCGACCTGCCGCGTCGCCCGCGCTCGATCGCCGCCGCCGGCTCCATCCGGCGGCGGCGTTTTTTGTGGAGGCTTCTCCGAAACATTGAGCCCCGTCCCGGCGATGCCCACGAAACGACACTGCCCGGCGCAAGGCCGGGCAGTGTCGTCGGGCATGCTTGCCTGGCGGCGTGCGTCAGCGGGTCAGTCGACGCGCCTGGCGGTGGTTCTCCAGGGTTATGGCGCAGGCCTCGGCGGCTTCGCGACCCTTGGTGACGAAGTGCTCGTGGAAGAACGCCGTGTGGGTGGCGTGCTCGTGGAAGTGGTGTGGGGTGAGCACTACCGACAGCACAGGCATCTCGGTGTCGAGCTGGACCCGCATCATGCCCTCGATGACCGCCTGGGCGACGAAGTCGTGGCGATAGATGCCGCCGTCGACCACGAACCCGGCGGCGACGATGGCGTCATAGCGCCCGCTTTCGGCCAGCAGCTGGGCCTGCAGGGGGATCTCGTAGGCGCCGGCGACGCTGAAGACCTCGACCTGGTCGGCGGCGATGCCGTGCTTCTCGGCGAGGGTGGCGGTGAAGGCCTCGCGGGCCTGGCCGACGATATCGCTGTGCCAGCTGGCCTGGATGAAAGCGATGCGCGGGGACTGACTGGGGGTAGACTGATTCATGGTTTCCTCGTTGATCTCACCAGAATCAGGGCATGCGGGACCCGTCGTCGGGCCAACCGGGGCAGGCGGCATGAACCGCGAGCGCGTGTCTGGCCCGTCTAAGGTGCCGTTCTCTTCCATCCGGACTATCACCGTCGGCTTCGGAGTCTCACCGAATCTGCTGACCCCGGTCGTGACCGCGTGGATGGGGAATCGCACGTCGGCCGTCCCGGGCGCTCGCGGGCTGAGGCAAAGAGGCCATCACCGCCGGTGGGGACTTTCACCCCGCCCTGAGAACATTGACCGCGGACCGGCGCCTGTCGGATGTACCGACCCGTGTCCGGTTCGCGGCCGCACTATTGTATTCGGCGACGCCCTGCGCCGCCAGTCTCGCCGTTTTCGGCGGCGGGAATCCGGCGCTGCGAGAATTCCCGGTGTCGCTGTCAGGCGGGCCATCGGGCCATCAGCTTCTCGGCCTCGGCCACCAGGTTGTCCACGGTGAAGCCGAAGTGCTCGAACAGGTCGCCGGCCGGGGCGGACTCGCCGAAGGTGCTCATGCCGACGATGCGGCCCTCGAGGCCGACGTACTTGTACCAGACGTCACGATGGCCGGCCTCGACGGCGATGCGGTTGCCGACTTCCGCCGGCAGCACGGCCTGGCGGTAGGCGGCGTCCTGGGCGTCGAAGACGTCGGTGGAGGGCATCGACACCACGCGCACCGCACGGCCCTGCTCGGCGAGGACGGCGGCGGCGTCCATGGCCAGGCCGACCTCGGAGCCGGTGGCGATCAGGATCAGCTCCGGAGTGCCTTCGCCGTCCTTCAAGACGTAGCCGCCGCGCTGGATGTTGGCCAGCTGCTGCTTGTCGCGGGCCTGGTGCGGCAGGCCCTGACGGGACAGCACCAGGGCGGTGGGGCCGGCCTGGCGCTTGAGCGCGGCGTCCCAGGCGGCGGCGGTCTCGGTGGCGTCGCAGGGGCGCCAGGTCGACAGGTTGGGGGTCGAACGCAGGGTGGTCAGCTGCTCCACCGGCTGGTGGGTGGGGCCGTCCTCGCCGAGGCCGATGGAGTCGTGGGTGAACACGTAGATCGCCCGCTGGCCCATCAGCGCCGCCATGCGCACGGCGTTGCGCATGTACTCCATGAAGATCAGGAAGGTGGCGCCGTAGGGGATGAAGCCGCCGTGCAGCACGATGCCGTTCATGATCGCGCCCATGCCGAACTCGCGCACCCCGTAGTGCAGGTAGTTGCCGGCGGGGGCCTCGGATGAGATCGCCTCGGCGCCCTTCCAGAAGGTCAGGTTGGAGGGCGCCAGGTCGGCGCTGCCGCCGAGCAGCTCGGGCAGCTGCGGGCCGAGCTCGTTGAGGCAGGAAAGCGAGGCCTTGCGGCTGGCGATCGACTCGCCCTTGGCCTGGGCCTGCTCGATCAGCGCCTCGCTGGTCAGCTCGGCGGGCAGCTCGCCCTTCTGGCGGCGCAGGAACTCGCGGGCCAGCGCCGGATGGGCCTCGGCGTAGCGCTCGAAGCGTGCCTGCCAGTCGGCCTGGCGGCTGCGCCCGGCCTCGGCGGCGTCCCAGCCCTGGTAGATGTCTTCCGGCACGTGGAAGGGGGCGTGGGGCCAGTCGAGGCGCTGGCGGGCCGCGGCGACCTCGTCCTCGCCCAGCGCGGCGCCGTGGCACTCTTCCTTGCCCTGCTTGTTGGGCGCACCGAAGCCGATGATGGTCTTGCAGACGATCAGGCTTGGCTTGTCGTCATGGCTGCGGGCCAGCTCGATGGCGGCCTTGATCTCTTCGGGCTTGTGGCCGTCGACGGCGGGCACCACGTGCCAGCCGTAGGCCTCGAAGCGCTTGGCGGTGTCGTCGGTGAACCAGCCCTCGACCT
>NZ_JBIEKH010000093.1:0-676 GCF_043496985.1 Halomonas sp. B23F22_20 | reverse complement strand
CCACTTCTTCACCTCATCAAATCCTAGCAACATTATGGCTTGAGCGATTGATTTAATAGGTTCGATGCGACGGTAGGCTAAAGAATTCATAAGCTTTAATAATTTATAAGATAGCGATACATCTTTTTCAATCTTCTCTGCCACCGCTGAGACGACCGGTTCAGGTTGAGACAATTCTTTAATTAACTCTATATGTTGGAAAGCAGGAAGCGATGTGTCGTAGGAGGTCATGATGACAGGCTTACTGAAAAAGAAGCCTTGGTAATAGTCAAAACCTAATGTTTTCAACTCTAGATACTCTTCGTAGGTTTCTACTTTTTCAGCTAATAGTTCTACTCTGTAGGTACTGATTTGGTCTTTTAAAGCTTTAATTTCTTGAATGGAATACTGACGGATGTCTACTTTCACAATATCCGCAAGATTGAGTAACTCATTTATGTATGGTTGATTCTGGTGGTAAACAAAATCATCTAAGGCAATCTGGTATCCTTTAGACTTCAAGATGCTACATCTATCGACAACTTCCGCTGTTAAAGGAATATTCTCCAACACTTCAATAACTAGCTGATTATGAGGGAAACAAAAAGGGAGTTCGCTTTTAAGCAAATTCTCCGTGAAGTTTACAAAACATTTATTTTGGTCTGCTATTTTACTAAACCCCATATGATAGAAACTA
>NZ_JBIEKH010000092.1:0-685 GCF_043496985.1 Halomonas sp. B23F22_20 | reverse complement strand
TGGCTGCGGGCCAGCTCGATGGCGGCCTTGATCTCTTCGGGCTTGTGGCCGTCGACGGCGGGCACCACGTGCCAGCCGTAGGCCTCGAAGCGCTTGGCGGTGTCGTCGGTGAACCAGCCCTCGACCTCGCCGTCGATGGAGATGCCGTTGTCGTCGTAGAAGGCGATCAGCTTGCCGAGCCGCTGGGTGCCGGCCAGCGAGCTGACCTCATGGGAGATGCCTTCCATCAGGCAGCCGTCGCCGACGAAGCAGTAGGTGTAGTGGTCGACGATCTCGTGGCCGGGGCGGTTGAACTGGGCGGCCAGGGTGCGCTCGGCGATGGCCATGCCCACGGCGTTGGCCAGCCCCTGGCCGAGCGGGCCGGTGGTGGTCTCGACGCCCGGGGCGTAGCCGAACTCGGGGTGGCCGGCGGTCTTGGAGTGCAGCTGGCGGAAGTTCTGCAGCTGCTCCAGGTCGAGGTCGTAGCCGGAGAGGTGGAGCAGGGAATAGAGCAGCATGGAGCCGTGGCCGTTGGAGAGCACGAAACGGTCGCGGTCGGGCCAGTGCGGGTCGGCCGGGTTGTGCTGGAGGTAGTCGTTCCACAGCACCTCGGCGATGTCGGCCATGCCCATGGGGGCGCCGGGGTGGCCGGAGTTGGCCTTCTGGACGGCATCCATGGACAGGGCGCGAATGGCATTGGCCAGTT
>NZ_JBIEKH010000091.1:0-693 GCF_043496985.1 Halomonas sp. B23F22_20 | reverse complement strand
CTAACTGTTCAGCATTTCTTCGCCGTGCGCAGCATGGCGGATAAATGCCTGTTGGACTAAGCCGCCCTTCAGGCTGCTACACCGCTTCTATAGGGTATTGTATTGGCCGGTATGCGGCCTGAGACGTCAGGTCGCGCGCATACGGAGCTGTTGTGACGCGTTCGGGCAGTGATGTTGGCCATGATCCCGTCTCTTCCGAATCCAATTTAACCCAACCTAGCGCGCTTGCTGGTCAAAATCCATCACCGGGACGAGCACCGCCACGACCCGCAAGCGGGCCGGATCGCCGAGTCCGTTGTCTGGCCGAATCCGTTGTGGGTATGGCGTTAGCTCATGCTCGATAGCGTTGCGCCCTGTGGTTGGTGGCTCGCCGAGAGGTGAGGGTCCCGATTACCCGCATCGTCGGTTGCCGACAGTGCGGGCAGGTGTAGGTCGGTTCCGAGTCGCTGGCGGCGGTATCGGCATCCGGTGTCGCCTCGACCGCCAGCGCCCGGCGGATCTCTGCCAGACGTCGTCGTCGGCAGCGATTGGCCAAAAAGCCGTAGTGTCGGACCCGCATCAGCCCCTTGGGCAGTATATGGAGCAGGAAGCGGCGCACGAACTCCTCTCCATCGAGAACGAGCGGCTTGTGTCGGTCACGGTCGCGGTAGTCTTTGACGCGCAGGGTCACCTGGTGGTCGTCCACGGCGAGGA